>JBQCEK010000510.1:0-2151 GCA_051960335.1 Sphingomonas sp. | reverse complement strand
CCAGAAGCAGTTCGAGGCGTTTCGCAATGGCGATGGCCCCGATCCGCTCGCGGCGCTGCGGCGGCGCTGGCATGGCGGCGCGAACGGTACGCCGCCCGCGCAGAGCGGCGCGCCGGGCAATGGCGCGACTCCGGCGGCGAAATCCGCCAGCGGCGCTCCCCAGGCAGGCGGCTCACCTAACGACACGGCCGGCCAGCCCGGCAGCGGCGGGCATCACGGCGGCTTCGGCGGCGGTCACGGCCGGTTCGGCGGCGGCGGGCGCGGGCAAGGCGGCGGGCGGCTGCAATTCGCCGTCTATCACACCTGGCGGCTGGAGGATCAGGTCCATATCCGCGATGGCCTGCCGGTGCTCGATCTGCTCAACGGCGATACGCTCGGCACCGGCGGCGGCGAACCGCGGCACGAGGTCGAGGCGCGCATGGGCTATTTCAACAACGGGCTCGGCGCTCAGCTCGCCGCCAATTGGCAAAGCGGCACGCAGGTTCAGGGCGGCACCGCGGGCGCGCCCGATACGCTCGATTTCTCGCCGCTGACGACGATCAACCTGCGGCTGTTCGCCGATCTCGGCAATCAGCTCGATTTCGTCGCCAAGCATCCCTGGGCGCGGGGCATGCGAATCACGCTGTCGGCCAACAACCTGTTCGACAGCCGCCAGCACGTCACCGACGCCGCCGGGCAGACGCCGATCAGCTATCAGCCCGATTATCTCGATCCGCTCGGCCGTTCGGTGATGATCAGCGTGCGAAAATTGTTCTTCCAGCGCTCCGCCCGCTAAGCCGGCCGCGCGCAAAATATTTTTGATTTTTTGCGCGCGCCGCTTGCAATTCACGAACCCCGCACAACTCCGCGCGTCGCTGCGCCGCAACGCTTCGTCGCCGCCATGAACCGACTCATACGAGCGACGAACCGAGTCTCTTAATCGTCATTTACGGACTTGCGTGCCGCGGCGGTTTGGCACAATCTCTTGTGGTTACGGCAGGGGGCCGACCCAATCGCTGGTAGAACAGCGGCTGCGATCCTATATTCGCAGCACGGATTTCTGCGCCTTTCAGCCGTAGCGGCCGGGCAGATTTATGCCCCGCCGCGCCCCGTCCGGGTGTAGCATGGGGGTTCGCCTCCGATTCGAACGGACCGGGAACGAAGACGACAGGATTGAGGAGGCGCGACGATGGATTTCAGAGACGGACAGGGGAGCCCCAACGACATGGCCAGCGACGCGATCGAGGCAGCCACGGCTAGCGCCACCGCCACCGTCAAGGAAGCGCTGACGGAACCGCAAAAGGATCATGGCGCGCGCCCGCAGCCCTATCCGGTCGAGGTCGATCACAGCCGGGACGATCTGCTCACCGATTTCGGCAAGGAGACGCTGAACGACCGCTACCTGCTGCCCGGCGAGACCTATCAGGACCTGTTCGTCCGAGTCGCCTCGGCCTATGCCGACGACGCCGAGCACGCCCAGCGGCTCTACGATTACATTTCGAAGCTCTGGTTCATGCCGGCGACCCCGGTCCTGTCCAACGGCGGCACCGGACGCGGCCTCCCGATCTCCTGCTATCTGAACAGCGTCGACGACAGCCTCGAAGGCATCGTCGGCACCTGGAACGAGAATGTCTGGCTGGCCTCGCGCGGCGGCGGCATCGGCACCTATTGGGGCAATGTCCGCGGCATCGGCGAGGCGGTCGGCCTCAACGGCAAGACCAGCGGCATCATCCCCTTCGTCCGCGTCATGGACAGCCTGACGCTGGCGATCTCGCAGGGCTCGCTGCGCCGCGGGTCTGCCGCCTGCTATCTCGACATCTCGCATCCCGAGATCGAGGAATTCCTCGAGATCCGCAAACCCTCGGGCGACTTCAACCGCAAGGCGCTCAATCTCCACCACGGCGTGCTCGTCACCGACGAGTTCATGCAGGCGGTCGCGAACGGGGAGGAATTCAACCTGAGGAGCCCCAAGGACGGCTCGGTGCGCGGCACGGTCGATGCCCGCTCGCTGTTCCAGAAGCTCGTCGAGACCCGCCTCGCGACGGGCGAGCCGTACATCATCTTCATCGACCAGGTGAACCGGTCGATGCCCAAGCATCACCGCGACCTCGGGCTCAAGGTTTCGACCTCGAACCTGTGCAGCGAGATCACGCTGCCGACCGGAAAGGACCA
>JBQCEK010000509.1:0-2367 GCA_051960335.1 Sphingomonas sp. | reverse complement strand
CGCGACGGCGGGTATCGGCGAGGCAACGGCGCGGGCGTTCATTGGGGCGGGCTGGCGCGTCGTCGGCACCGGGCGGCGCGAGGAACGGCTGCGGGCGCTAGGCGACGCATTGGGCGAAGCGTTCCACGGCGCGGCGTTCGACGTGCGCGACGAGGCGGCGCGCGATGCGGCGCTCGCGGCACTGCCCGAAAACTTTCGTGACATCGATCTGCTGGTCAACAATGCCGGGCTCGCGCTCGGCACCGCGCCGGCGCAGGATGCCGACGTGGATCAGTGGAAGACGATGATCGATACCAATGTAGTCGCTTTGGTGTCGCTGACGCGCAAGCTGCTGAAGGGGCTGATCGAGCGAAAGGGCGCGATCATCAACCTGTCGTCGGTCGCGGCGACCTATCCGTACACTGGCGGCAACGTCTATGGCGGCACCAAGGCGTTCGTGAAGCAGTTCAGCCTGGGGTTGCGCGCCGATCTCCACGGCACCGGGGTGCGCGTCACCTCGATCGAGCCGGGGATGGTCGAGACCGAGTTCACCGTCGTGCGCACCGGTGGCGACAAGCAAGCGTCCGACAAGCTCTACGCCGGCGCCGATCCGATGACCGGCGAGGATATCGCCAACACCCTGCTGTGGGTCGCCGATCTGCCGCCGCATCTCAACATCAACCGCCTGGAGTTGATGCCGGTATCGCAATCGTTCGCCGGCTTTCAGGTGGCACGCACACAATGAGCGCGCTCATCGAGATCGCTGGCGACGCGCTGTCAGCGGCGATCAATCCGCTCGGCGCGGAGCTGACGCATCTGCGCGATGCCGCCGGCCGCGAATTGATGACCGATGCCGATCCGGCATTCTGGACCGGCCATGCGCCGATCCTGTTTCCCATCGTCGGCGCGCTCAATCACGATCGCTATCGCCTGGGCGAGCAGACCTATCATTTGCCAAGGCATGGTTTCGCGCGGCGATCGCTGTTCGACTGCGTCGATCAGGCCGCCGATCGCGCCTGCTTCCGCCTCACCGACAGCGCCGCGACGCGCGCCGTCTATCCGTTCGCCTTCGCGCTGGAGATCGAGTTCGCCATTGCCGGCGCCACGCTCTCGCTTGCCGCGACGATCGCCAACCCCGGCAAGACCGAGCTGCTGGCCAGCTTCGGTTCCCATCCCGCCTTTGCCTGGCCGCTGCCGTACGGGCATGATCGCCGCGACCATCGCATCACGTTCGGATCGACCGAGCCGGGCGCGCTTCGCGAGCTTTCCGCCGACGGCCTCGTCATGCCCGGCGAGCGGCCATCGCCGCTTGAAGGGCGGACGCTGCATCTCACCGACGACCTGTTCGCGGAGGATGCGCTGATCTGGGACCCCGTCGCGTCCGATCACGTCCGCTATGGCGCTTCGGATGGGCCGCAGCTGATCGTCCGCTTTCCCGATACGCCGCGGCTTGGCATCTGGACCAAGCCTGGGGCGCATTATGTGTGCATCGAGCCGTGGCACGGCATCGCCGATCCGGCGGGCTATGCCGGCGATTTCCGCGACAAGCCGGGCGTGTTCACCATCGCGCCCGGCGGCGACCACCGAATCGCGATGAGCGTCACGCTCGACGGCTGATCACTGGCCCGCCAGCGGCCGCGCCTTTTCCAGCAACGCGGCGAAGAACTTTCCGGGCTGTTCGATCATCGGCAAATGCGCCGAATCGTCGAACCACACCAATTGCTTGTCCGGTGCGTGAAGCTGCCCCAGCCATGCCGCCGCCATCCCGGCATCGCAGGTATGATCATGCCGGCCGAGCAAGAACAGCACCGGCAGGTTCAGCCGGTGCAGCTTCGCGAACGAAATGTCGGCAAGCTTCGGCAGCAGCGTATTGATGGTGAACTGAGCGCCCTCGTCCCACGCGACCAGATCGGCGGGCGTATATTGGGGCGATAGATGCGTGACGCGATAATAGAAATCGGCATTGTCGCGGTAAGCGGCGAGCGCGCCGTAATGGACCGACCAGCGCCGCTCGATATTGACCTTGGCGACGTCGAACGGGCCGGTGCCGGGATAGGGCTCGATCGCCTCGAGCGCCTTCACCGCCTCGGCATTGTGATCGGCGCGCGCCTTGGCCAGCGTCCATGCGAAGCCTCGCTTCTCGCTCTCGCGAAAATCGATCAGCTGGCCGACGCCGATATATTCATAGAGCAGATCGGGCCGCTTGGCGGCGACCGCCAGACCGACCGTCGAGCCCCAGCTATGGCCCATCAGGAAGATCTTGCGCTTGCCATATTTGCGGCGGAGCAGATCGATCAGCTCGATCGTATCGTCGCGGTAGCGATCGAACGACATCGTCGGTGCCAGGGTCGCCTTGTCCTCCATCGCATAGGAGCGCCCGGCGCCGCG
>JBQCEK010000508.1:0-3350 GCA_051960335.1 Sphingomonas sp. | reverse complement strand
TAAGCTCGCTCTTCGTCACCCCGAACTTGTTCCGGAGTCCAACGAGCCGCAGGCGCCAACGCCCGGTGAGAGTTGGGTGCCGGAACAAGTCCGGCGTGACAGCGGCGGCAATTATTCCGCCGCCGCCGGCTCCTTGCGATCGGTGCCGAGCGCCTTGTTCGCCCAGAGCGCGATCAGCGTGGCCAGCGCGCCGGACAGCAGATAGCCGCCGGCGGCCATCACGCCCCATTGCGACGCGAGCCAGAGCGCCGCGAGCGGGGCGAAACCGGCGCCGAACAGCCACGCGACGTCGGACGTCAAGGCAGAGCCGGTATAGCGCGACAGGCTGGGGAAATTGGAGGCGACCACGCCGGACGACTGGCCAAACGAGAAGCCCAGCAGCGTGAAGCCGACGACCATGAAGACGATCTCGCCGATGTCCCCGGCGTTGAGCAATTGCGGCGCGAACCCGCTGAACGCCGCGATCGCCGCCGCGCTCACGCCGAGCAGCGAACGCCGGCCGACATGATCCGCGAGATAGCCCGAGGCGACGATCGCGCCGACGCCAAACACCGAAGCGACGGTTTCGATGATCAGGAAATGCGATGCTCGTTGATGCGTGAACAGCTCGATCCAGGACAGCGGGAACACCGTGACCATGTGAAACAGTGCGAAACTGGCGAGCGGGGCAAAGGCGCCGATCACGATATTGCGCCCTTCCTTCTCCAGCGTCGGCAGCACCGGGGATGGCTGCAAGTCCTTCGATTCGAACAGCAGCGTGAAATCGGGCGTGCTGACGAGGCGAAGCCGGGCGAACAGCGCGACCACGTTGATCGCGAAGGCGCAGAAGAACGGGAAGCGCCAGCCCCAATCGAGGAAATCGGCGGGCGACAGCAGCGACACGAAATAGGCGAACAGGCCGCTCGCCACCATCAGGCCAAGCGGCGCGCCGAGCTGCGGAATCATGGCATACCAACCGCGCTGCTTGTCCGGCGCATTCATCGCAAGCAGCGAGGCGAGCCCGTCCCACGCGCCGCCCAGCGCAATCCCCTGGCAGATGCGGAAGAGCGCCAGCAGGATCGCCACTGACACGGTGGACGCGCCGAGCAGGAACAACGCGATCGTCAGCTTCACGCCGCGGCCGTAATTGCGATCGACCGCCATGAAGATCACCGAACCGATCGGCCGGGCGATGAACGCCAGCGAGAAGATCGCGAACGAATAGAGCGTTCCGGTGAGCCGATCGACATAGGGAAAGATATAGGCCGGGAACACAAGCACCGAGGCGATCGCGTAAACGAAGAAATCGAAGAATTCCGACGTGCGGCCGATGATGACGCCGATCGCGATCTCGCCCGGCGCCACATGCGTGTCGCGTCCGTGAATCACTAGCGCATCGCGTTCGGCTTCGCCCGATCCCGCTGCGGTTCCTGCAGTCATGTCCGATTCGACTCCTCGTCTCGCCCTCGGCGGCACATTGCCATATAGTCCGCCGCGCCGGCATACGCCAACGCCGACGCGTGCGCCCTTTTGCACATGCGAGAGGGTTAGACAAACTGTCCTATGGGAATTTTGAATAAAGGCGCTTATGGGGGCCGCATGATCCCGACCCGATTTGCCCATTTCTCGCGGAATCGCGTGATTCGTGCTGGTATTCTAGCTGCGGCTTTTGGCCTGCTTGGCGGATGCCAGGCCGTCGTATTGCAGCCATCCGGCGATGTTGCGGCGCAGCAGCGCGACCTTCTCGTCGCCGCGACTCTGCTGATGCTGCTGATCATCATCCCGGTGATGGTGCTGACCGTGGTGGTTGCCTGGCGCTACCGCGCGTCGAACGAGGAAGCGACCTATCTGCCCGATTGGGACCATTCGACCGGGCTGGAGCTCGTCATCTGGTCCGCGCCGCTGCTGATCATCATCTGCCTGGGCGCGATCACTTGGCTGGGCAGCCACACGCTCGATCCGTATCGTCCGCTCGACCGTATCGAGAGCGGCCGCCCGGTCGACCCCAAGGTGAAGCCGCTGGAAATCGACGTCGTCGCGATGGATTGGAAGTGGCTGTTCTTCTACCCCGAATATGGCGTCGCGACGGTCAATCAGCTCGCACTGCCGGTCGATCGCCCGGTTGATTTCAAGATCACCGCGACCTCGGTGATGAACAGCTTCTACGTTCCTGCGCTGGCCGGCCAGATCTATGCGATGCCCGGCATGCAGACGCGACTGAACGCAGTGATCAACAAGCCCGGCACGTTCGATGGCTTTTCGGCCAATTTCAGCGGCCGCGGTTTTGCCGGCATGACCTTTAAGACGCTCGGCCTCGACTCTGCCGGCTTCGACGCCTGGATTGGCAAGGTTCGCGGCAGTGGCATGCAGCTGAGCGACGCCAATTACCTGAAGCTAGAACTGCCCAGTGAAAACGTGAAGCCGATGGCCTTTTCCGCCTATGCCCCCGGCTTGTACGACCGCATCCTCAACATGTGCACCCATCCCGGCGAGACGTGCATGGCCGATACGATGAAGGCCGACATGATGAAGGATATGCGCGGCCACGGCATGTCGGGGATGGAGCATGCCGCGCCGCCGGCCGTCGACAACACCGCGCCGGGCAATAGCCGCGACACCAAGGGCGCGCTGTTCAAATCGCCGCAGGAAAAGGGCGAAGGCAAGTCGGTCGATGTGCCGCCCGCCCCCGGCACGCCCGGCAGCGCCAAGGGCGGCGACGAAAAGAATCGCGGCATGTCGTGATGCCCACCAGCCATCGCCCCATGACCGCACAGAACCGATAGACCGGAAGCCATGACCAACTCGTCAGAACTCGCCAAGATCATTTTCGGGCGCCTCAGCCTCGATTCGATCCCCTATCACGAGCCGATCCTGATCGGCACGTTCGCGGGCGTCGCGATCGGCGGCGGCGCGGTGTTCGCGCTGATCACCTATTTCAGATGGTGGGGCTATCTCTGGAAGGAGTGGTTCACCAGCGTCGATCACAAGCGGATCGGCGTGATGTACATCGTGCTGGCGATCGTCATGCTGCTGCGCGGCTTTGCCGACGCGCTGATGATGCGCGCGCAGCAGGCGATGTCGTTCGGCGACAATCAGGGCTTCCTGCCCGCGCATCATTACGACCAGATCTTCACCGCGCACGGCGTGATCATGATCTTCTTCGTCGCGATGCCGATGGTCATCGGGCTGATGAACATCGTGGTGCCGCTGCAGATCGGCGCGCGCGACGTGGCCTTCCCGTTCCTCAACAATTTCAGCTTCTGGATGACCGCGTTCGGCGGCGTGCTGGTGATGATCTCGCTGTTCGTCGGCGAATTCGCACGTACCGGCTGGCTCGCCTATCCGCCGCTGTCCGACATCCTGCACAGCCC
>JBQCEK010000507.1:0-4443 GCA_051960335.1 Sphingomonas sp. | reverse complement strand
GCCGCCGTGGCCCTTGGCGATGTTGTTGATCAGCTCCTGGATCAGCACGGTCTTGCCGACGCCGGCGCCGCCGAACAGGCCGATCTTGCCGCCCTTGGCATAAGGCGCGAGCAGATCGATCACCTTGATGCCGGTGACGAGGATCGAGCTGTCGGTCGACTGATCGACGAAGCTCGGCGCGGCGGCGTGGATCGGCGCGGTTTCGGTGTGGCCGACGGGGCCGAGCTCGTCGATCGGCTCGCCGATGACGTTGAGGATGCGCCCCAGCGTCTTGGGACCGACGGGCACGCGGATCTGCGAGCCGGTGTCGGTGACGCGCTGGCCGCGGGTCAGGCCGTCGGTGCCGTCCATCGCGATCGTGCGGACGGTGTTCTCGCCCAGATGCTGCGCGACTTCGAGGACGAGGCGATTGCCGTTATTGTCGGTCTCCAGCGCCGAAAGGATCGCGGGCAGGCGATCCTCGAAGGTGACGTCGACGACGGCGCCGATCACCTGGCTGATGCGGCCGACATTGTTTGTCGTCGCGACAGGCGCGGTGGTCTCACCGCCGGCCGGCGCTGCCTTCTTCGCGCGCGGCTTGGCGGCGGGCTTCTTGGTGGTGGGGGCTGCGGTTGCCATGATGCTTTCTTCTCTTCCTACGTGTTCCCCGGCGAAGGCCGGGGTCCAGTTGAGGGGCCTTCGTAACTGGGCCCCGGCCTTCGCCGGGGAACAGCTGGTTTATAGGGCTTCCGCCCCGGAGATAATTTCCACCAGCTCGGTCGTGATCGCGGCCTGGCGGGTGCGGTTGTACTGGATCGTCAGCTTGTTGATCATGTCGCCGGCGTTGCGCGTGGCATTGTCCATCGCGGTCATGCGGCTGCCCTGTTCCGACGCGGCGTTTTCGAGCAGCGCGCGGTAGATCTGCACCGCCAGGTTGCGCGGCAGCAGATCGGCCAGGATCGTCTCCTCGTCCGGTTCATATTCGACCGCGCCGGCACCCTTTGCCGCGTTCGGATCGACCGCAACGGGGATGACCTGCTGGCCGACCGGCTCCTGCACCAACGCGGACTGGAACTTGGAATAGAACAGATGCGCGACATCGAATTCCCCCGCCTCGAAGCGGCGGATCACCTCGTTCGCGACCTCCTGGGCATCGCTGAACGCGACATATTTGATCGCGCCCATTTCCACGTCGCCGGCGATATTCTTCGGGAAGAAGCGCCGCAACACGCGGCCCTTCTTGCCGACCGTCAGGATCTTGACGGTCTTGCCGGCGGCGATCAGGTCTTCGGCCTTGCGGCGGGCGGCGCGAATGATGTTGGAATTGAACGCGCCGGCGAGACCGCGCTCGGAGGTGGTGACGATCAGCAGATGGACGTCGTCTCGCCCGGTGCCGGCGAGCAGCTTCGGGGTCTGATCGCTCACCGTCACGCGCGCGGCAAGGCTGGCGACGACCTTCTCGAGCCGCTCCGCATAAGGGCGCCCGGCAACCGCCGCTTCCTGCGCGCGGCGCAGCTTGGCGGCGGCGACCATCTTCATCGCCTTGGTGATCTTCTGCGTCGACTTCACCGAGCCGATGCGGATCTTGAGGGCTTTAAGCGAGGCCATCGACTTCCTATTCCGTCATTCCCGCGAAAGCGGGAACCCATCTCCCTGCCGTCCCGCTCGCGGCACGTCCGCGAGACGGGTCCCCGCTTTCGCGGGGATGACGGCAAGTATTACGCAAACGACTTAGCGAACGCGTCGAGCGCGCCCTTGAGCTTGCCCTTGGTGTCATCGGACAGGTCGCGCTTCTCACGAATGTCGGTGAGGATATCCGCATGGTTGGCGCGCATGTCGCTCAGCATCGCCGCCTCGAAGCCGGTGACGCGCTCGACCGGAACGTTGTCGAGATAGCCATTGGTGCCGGCGAAGATCGACACGGTCTGCTCCTCGAACGGCATCGGATTGAACTGCGGCTGCTTGAGCAGCTCGGTCAGCCGCGCGCCGCGATTGAGCAGCTTCTGCGTCGAGGCGTCGAGATCCGATCCGAACTGCGCGAACGCCGCCATCTCGCGGTACTGTGCCAGCTCGAGCTTGATCGAGCCCGATACCTTCTTCATCGCCTTGGTCTGCGCGGCCGAGCCGACGCGGCTCACCGACAGGCCCACGTTAATGGCCGGGCGGATACCGGCGAAGAACAGATCGGTTTCGAGAAAGATCTGTCCATCGGTGATCGAAATCACGTTGGTCGGGATGTACGCCGACACGTCGCCCGCCTGCGTTTCGATGATCGGCAGCGCGGTCAGCGAACCGCCGCCATTGTCCTTGTTCATCTTCGCCGCGCGCTCGAGCAGGCGCGAGTGGAGATAGAAGACGTCGCCGGGATAGGCTTCGCGGCCCGGCGGGCGGCGCAGCAGCAGCGACATCTGGCGATAGGCGACCGCCTGCTTCGACAGATCGTCATAGACGATCACGGCGTGCATGCCGTTGTCGCGGAAATATTCGCCCATCGTGCAGCCGGTGTAGGGCGCCAGGAACTGCAGGGGCGCGGGCTCCGACGCGGTCGCGGCGACCACGATCGAATATTCCATCGCGCCATTCTCTTCGAGCTGGCGCACGATCTGCGCGACGGTCGAGCGCTTCTGGCCGACGGCGACGTAGATGCAATAGAGCTTCTTCGATTCGTCGTCGCCCTTATTGGTCGCCTTCTGGTTGATGAAGGCATCGATCGCGACCGCGGTCTTGCCGGTCTGGCGGTCGCCGATGATCAGCTCGCGCTGACCGCGGCCGACCGGAACGAGCGCGTCGATCGCCTTCAATCCGGTCTGCACCGGCTCGTTGACCGACTGGCGCGGGATGATGCCGGGCGCCTTCACTTCAACGCGCTTGCGCTCGGTCGCCTGGATCGGGCCCTTGCCGTCGATCGGGTTGCCGAGGCCATCGACGACGCGGCCGAGCAGACCCTTGCCGACGGGAACATCGACGATGGTGCCGGTGCGCTTGACGGTATCGCCTTCCTTGATCTCCGAATCGGTGCCGAAGATCACGACGCCGACGTTATCGGCTTCGAGGTTCAGAGCCATACCCTGGATGCCATTGGCGAATTCGACCATCTCGCCCGCCTGGACGTTGTCGAGGCCGTAGATGCGCGCGATGCCGTCACCCACCGACAGCACGGTGCCGGTTTCGGAGACCTGCGCTTCGGTGCCGAAGCTGGCGATCTGGTCCTTGATGACCTTGGAGATTTCAGCGGCGCGGATATCCATTGTCTAAGCCTTCAGCCTTTCATCGCGTGCGCGAGGGAATTGAGACGAGTCTTGATCGAGCTGTCGATCATCTGGCTGCCGATGCGGACGACGAGCCCACCCAGCAGCGAGGGATCGACCGACAGGTCGATCGCGACGTCACGGCCAAGGCGCGTGCGAAGCTGCTGCTTCAACGCCGCGACCTGATCGTCGGAAAGCGGATGCGCCGAGGTAACTTCGGCATTGGTTTCGCCGCGGTGCGCAGCAGCAAGCTGGCGAAACGCGCGGATCGCCGGCGCAAGCTGGCTGAGCCGTCGATTCTCGGCGAGCACGCCCAGGAACTTCGCCGTCGTGTCGTCGAGCTTCAGCGCCTTTGCCGTCGCTTCGACCGCGCGGATCGCATCGCCGCGCGACACCAGGGGGCTATCGGTCAGGCGCTGCAGGTCGGCCGATTCGTCCAGCGCGCCACGCAGCTTCGCCAGGCTCGATTCGACCGTCGCGATCGCCTTCGTCTCGCGCGCGAGTTCGAACAGCGCCGTCGCGTAACGACCCGCTAAACTCGCCTGAATCCCGCTGGACATCTCCACGCGATCGTCTTCCCCGTTTGCCGAACTAAATTTCGCCCCATGCGAAAAGAGGGCCGCGAACGGCCCTCTATGGGTTGCCGGGCTGCTAGCATCGGCGCTAGCGCGATGCAAGATGGGCTGCAGCCCGGTCGAACAAACGAAGGGTCGCATCATGACAATCGGAGATCGCGCGTGACGGCATGGCTGGTCCTGCGCTGGGCGCTGACGGTGCTTTTGTTCGTTGTCGTGGCGATTTGCCTGGCGATCGCGATCGTGCCGCGCTTCCTCGACCGGGTTTATTATCGCGGGGCGGTGAGCGATCATTTCGATGGGCAGCGCTTCTTCAATCCGGGCGTGGACGATACGCTGGCGCCGCCCACCGGCCGCAGCCGCGGCGGTTTCCTGTGGCGCTATCTGACCAACAGCGACAAGCGGCCGCCCTGGCCGACGCATGTGCCGGTGACGCCCACCGTGCCGCCGGCGCGGGTGGCCGGCGATCGC
This sequence comes from Sphingomonas sp., assembly GCA_051960335.1. GTDB lineage: Bacteria > Pseudomonadota > Alphaproteobacteria > Sphingomonadales > Sphingomonadaceae > Sphingomonas. Next base: position 170 of record JBQCEK010000507.1, on the reverse strand, counting down.
ATGCTCGTTACCTGGATCGGCCACGCCAGCGTGCTGGTGCAGACCCAGGGGCTGAACATCCTCACCGATCCGGTGTGGAGCGAGAAGGCGGGGCCGTTCGGCCTCGGCCCGAAGCGCGTGACCGAGCCGGGCGTGCGGTTCGACGATCTGCCGAAGATCGATGTCGTTCT
>JBQCEK010000506.1:0-4006 GCA_051960335.1 Sphingomonas sp. | reverse complement strand
GGCGCGCCCAATCTGGGATGGGCGATCGATCGGTTGGGCCTGATGCGCTGCCTGATCGAATTTACCGCCGGCGGCGCGATCTGCGCCCTGTGGCTGCGCTGCGCCGGCCAGCCGCTACGCTGGGCAGCGGCGGCGGCGGTCCACGCGTTGGCGCTGCTCGCGGGATGCATTCTCGGCTTCATGCCCGAGACGCTGGCCGTCGCCCCGGCCTTCGCCGCGGCGCTGCTGGCCCTGGCGCTGACATCGGGCATGCGGTGGAACCCGCTCGACTCCGCTGCGCTGCACTATCTGGGAGAGATCAGCTACGCGACCTATCTCAGCCATTTCCTGCTGTTCGTGATCTTCAAGCTGGCCGTGGTCGACAATCCTTATGACGTTCCCGCGCCGTTGATCCTCCTGTTTTTGATCCTGGTGCTGGCCGCCTCGGTGATCCTTCACCACGTCGTTGAGCGACCGGCGCAGCGCGCGATCAACACGTGGCGATGGCCGGGCCGCGCGGCGGCACAGGCAGCGAGCTAGTGACCTGCGCGAAGTGTATTGATACCATAATACACAAATGATAGAGTCCGCCGATCAACAGGGAGGATCGGGCTGATGTATAGCGAAAGCGACATCGACGGTGCGGTGGCGGCGGGGGTTATGCCGCGTGACATCGCCATTGCATTCCGCAATCATGTCGCCGCGGGGCGTTTCGCGCCCGCGGTTGATGAAGAGCATTTCCGGCTGCTGACCGGCTTCAACGATATATTCGTGACGATCGCGATCGCGCTGCTGCTCGCCGCGGTCGCGCAAATCGGCGGCTCGATCACCGAAGCGCTGGGCGGCGCGTTCGTCGCTGCGGCGTCTTGGGGCCTCGCCGAATATTTCACGCGGCGGCGGCGGATGGCGCTGCCCTCGATCGTGCTGCTCATCGCTTTCGTCGGCGGCGTCGCGGCAACGATGATCGGCGCGCTGGTTCATTTCGATCCGCACTTTTCCGATCGCGTCAATGCGTTGATCGGCGCGGGAATCGCGCTGGTCACCGCTGGGTCGGCATGGCTCCACTGGCGGCGGTTCGCGGTGCCGATCACGGTCGCGGCGGGGGCGCTGGCCGTCGTCGCCGTGGTGGTCGCGCTGGCGCTGGTCGCCTATCCCGCGATCAAGGATTCGATCTATCCGCTGCTGCTCCTCGCCGGGGTCGCGGTCTTCGCACTGGCGATGCGCTGGGACATGAGCGACCGCGAACGCGAAACGCGGCGAGCCGACGTCGCTTTCTGGCTGCATCTCGCCGCCGCGCCGCTGATCGCCCATCCGATCTTCCAGATGCTCGGCGTGTTCAGCCCCGATGTCGGCCTCGGCACCGCCAGCATCGTCATCGTGCTGTATCTGGCGTTCGGCTTCGTGGCGCTGGCGGTCGATCGGCGGGCGCTGCTCGTTTCCAGCCTGGTTTACGTGCTTTATGCGATGTGGACCGTGTTCCGCAGCGCCGGTGCCGTGGAGCTCGGCTGGGCGCTCACCGCGCTGGTGATTGGCGCCGCGCTGTTGACGCTTTCGGCCTTCTGGCATCCGATGCGGCGCATGGTGATCGGCACGCTCGGCAGCTTGGCCAACCGGCTTCCGCCCGTGGCGACCATGCTGCCCGCTTGAAGAAATTCCGAAGCCGGCATGCCGGCGCGGGATGAGTGCCAACCCTTTCCCCGGCGTGCCTGGCGCGCCGGGGATTTTTTTTAATCGGCGACGAGTTTCAGCAGCCGCCGCTCCACCGGTGCGAGGACGCCGGCCAGATCGTGCCCGCGCTTCAGCACGAGCCCCGCTTCGTTGATGATCGCCCACATGCCCTGCCGGTTCCGCAAGGCGGGGCGCTTTTCGATGCGGATTTCGGGCCGCTCGGCCGCGCGCCGGAATGCGGCGAAGATCGCCGCCTCGCGCCCCAGCTCAATCGCATAATCGCGCCAATGGCCGGCAGCGACCATCCGCCCGTACAGATCGAGGATACGCGTGAGCTCGATCCGCTCGAAGCCGACCTGGCCGGGCTTGCCCGTCGGCAGCGGAAAGGGCGTAACCGTCCCCATCAGGCGCGGTCGCGCAGATCCTCATGCTGGGCAAGAAGCGCGTCGAGCCGTTTGCGGAGCGTCTCCAGTTCGCAGCGCATCAATTCCATCTTCTGGGTCGCGGGATCGAAGATCTCGCTGCACGGCGTGCCATAGGGCACGAACGCCTTGTCGGTCTGCCCGCCTTCGACCATCGTCGCCCGCGCCGGAATGCCGACCATGACGGCGCCTTCCGGCACGTCCTTCGTCACCACCGCATTGGCGCCGATGCGGCTGCGCCTGCCGATGGTGATCGGCCCCAGCACCTGCGCCCCGGAGCCGATGATCGCGCCGTCGAGGATGGTCGGATGGCGCTTTCCGCTCACGCCGTTGTCCGGGCTTGTGCCACCCAGCGTCACGCATTGATAGATCGTCACGTTGTCGCCGATCTCGGCGGTTTCGCCGATTACCACGAACCCGTGATCGATGAAGAAATCGCGCCCGATCGTCGCGCCGGGATGAATGTCGATCGCGGTGGCGAAGCGCGAGAAATGGTTGACCGCGCGCGCCAGGAAATAGAGCCGGGCGCGAAACAGCCGGTGCGCGATGCGGTGATAGCCGAGCGCCCAGACGCCGGGATACAGCAGGATCTCCCACCGCGAGCGCGGCGCCGGATCGCGAGCCTTGATCGAATCGAGATAGGCGGTCAGCCGGGTAAACATAGGCGCGTCCCTGTGTCGCGATTTCGCCAATCTAAGCGCTGCGGCCATCAGCGACAATGGGCGGGGGCGCGAGCTTGCCTTTCGCGCCACCCCCGCGCCGCTCAGTTCACTGCCGAATGGACCGTCGCCACCGCCTTCATCACCGCTGCGATGCGGACGGCGTTCTGGATCGTCTCGGCGCTGACCTCGGCTTTCTTCAGCACCTGCTCGTGCGCATCGATGCACAGGCCGCAGCCGTTCATCGCGCTGACGGCAAGGCTGAACAGCTCGAAATCGACCTTGTCGATCCCCGGCGCGCCGATCACGTTCATGCGCAGCTTGGCCGGCATGTTGAGATATTCCCGGTTCCCGGCGAGATGGGTGAACCGGTAATAGACGTTGTTCATCGCCATCACCGCAGCGGCAGCCCGCGCCGCGGTGGCCGCTTCGGCTGAAAGCTTGCCGTCGATCTCCGCCTCGGCGGCATCGACCAGCGGCTTGTAGCCCGAACCGTGCGCGCAAGCGAGGAGCAGCCCGTATTTGCGCTGGTCGCTCAGCCCTTGCTCGTTGAGCAGCGAGCCGACGTTAAGGCGGATATCCTTGGCGAAATCGGGCAGCGTGCCCGCGAATTCCTTCAGCGACATGGGGATTCCTTCTCCCCTCCCGCTTGCGGGAGGGGTCGGGGGAGGGAATGTTTAATGGAAAGGGCGCACCCGAAGACACGCCCTCCCCTGCCCCCTCCCGCAAGCGGGAGGGGAATTCGATTACGCCGCGACCTGGAGGACGGCGTCGCCCTTATTCCAGTTGCACGGGCACAGCTCGTCGGTCTGCAGCGCGTCGAGCACGCGCAGCGTCTCGGCCGGGTTGCGGCCGACGTTGAGGCCATTGACCTGCACGGCCTGGATCACATTGTCGGGATCGACGATGAAGGTCGCGCGGTAGGCGACATGCTCGTCCTTATCGACGATGCCCAAAGCGTCAGCGAGGACGCGCCCGTTATCGGCGATCCACGGGAAATCCGCCTTGGCGAGATCGGGATCGGACTTGCGCCAGGCCAAATGGACGTGCGCGGTATCGGTCGATGCGCCGATCAGCACGGCATCGCGATCGGCGAAATCGTCCTTCAGCGCGCTGTAGCCGACGATCTCGGTCGGGCAGACGAAGGTGAAGTCCTTCGGCCAATAGAAGATCACCTTCCACTTGCCCGGAAACGCGTCGTGGCTGATCGTTTCGCCATTGGGCAGCGCATCCACGCCCTGCTGGACGGGAACGGTGAATTCGGGGAGCTTGTCTCCG
>JBQCEK010000505.1:0-2667 GCA_051960335.1 Sphingomonas sp. | reverse complement strand
CGCGCCGTTGATCAGCGCGAACCGACCGAAATTATAGACGCCCAGCGTGCGAGTCGCGATGCCGAGATAGACGAGCGACAGCACCGCAAGCACGCCGCGGCTTGCGAGCAGCCAGCCGAGATTCCGGGCGGCCGCGCGGACCCCCTTCGGCAAAGTGCGGCGACGCCGGGTAGGAGAAGAAATGGACATGCGCTTGGCGGCGACTATCGATCGAACGCCCCGCCGACAAGCGCTCCCATGCCCTCTGTCGGATGACAGGTAGTGGTTCAGGGGTCTATCCGTGGCATCGATCAACCATGCCGCGAACGGCGTCTGGACGCTGCGATCCGGAAACTCAACGACGGGAAATCACCATGCCCTGCTATGCCATCGGCGATCAGAAACCCACCCTTGGCACGGATGCCTGGATCGCGCCGAGCGCAGACGTGATCGGCGACGCGCGGCTTGGCCCATCGGCCAGCGTCTGGTTCGGCGCGGTGATCAGGGCGGATAATACCCCGATCATCCTGGGCGCGCGAAGCAACGTTCAGGAATCCGCGATGCTTCATTCCGATCCCGGCGCACCGCTGACGATCGGTGAAGATGTGACGGTGGGCCATCACGCCATCCTGCATGGCTGCACGATCGGCGCGCGCACGCTGATCGGCATGGGCGCGATCGTCCTGAACCGGGCGGTGATCGGCGAAGGCTGCATCGTCGGCGCGGGGGCGCTCGTCACCGAAGGCAAGGAATTTCCGGCCGGCAGCCTGATCGTCGGCAGCCCCGCGCGTGTGGCGCGCGCGCTCGACGATAACGCGCTCGCGATGCTCAAACTGTCGGCTACGCATTATGTCGAAAAGGCGCGCGCTTATGCCGCCGGGCTTTCACGGATCGACTGACAGGCCCGATCCTCCGGCATCGTCCGCAATCGCCAGGCGCGCCGGCTGGACAGCGAGGTAGGTTTCGCTATGAAACCTGCATGTCCCTTCGCGCTCCGCTCGATCGCCTCAGGCTGCCCGCAATCGGTGCGCCGCTCTTCATCATCTCCGGCCCCGATCTGGTGATCGCCCAGTGCAAGGCGGGCATCGTCGGCTCCTTCCCGGCGCTCAACGCCCGGCCGCAGAGCCAGCTCGACGAATGGCTGCACCGGATCATCGAGGAACTGGCGGCGCATAATCGCGCCAATCCGGACGCGCCGGCCGCTCCCTTCGCCGTCAACCAGATCGTCCACCGTTCCAACGATCGGCTCGAGGCCGATCTGGCGACCTGCGCCAAATGGCAGGTGCCGATCGTCATTACCTCGCTCGGCGCGCGTGAGGAGCTCAATCAGGCGGTCCACGGATGGGGCGGAATCACCCTGCATGACATCATCGACGATCGCTTCGCCCATAAGGCGATCGAAAAGGGCGCGGACGGCCTGATCGCGGTCGCCGCCGGCGCCGGCGGCCACGCCGGGCGGCTGTCTCCCTTCGCTCTGGTCCAGGAAATCCGGCAATGGTTCGATGGCCCCCTCGCCTTGTCGGGCGCGATCGCAAATGGCGGCGCGATCCTGGCGGCGCAGGCGATGGGTGCCGACCTCGCCTATATCGGCTCGCCCTTCATCGCGACCGAGGAAGCGAATGCAGCTCCGGCCTACAAGCAGGGCATCGTCGCAGGCCGCGCCGCGGACATCGTCTATTCGAACCTGTTCACCGGCGTGCATGGCAATTACCTCCGACAGTCGATCGAAGCGGCGGGCCTTGATCCCGATCATCTGCCCGAGGGCGATCTGAAGACGATGAACTTCGGGGGCGGTAATGGCAGCAAGGCCAAGGCGTGGCGCGATATCTGGGGGTCGGGCCAGGGAATCGGCGTAATCGACACCGTCGAACCCGCCGCCGCAAGGATTGCGACGCTGTCGCGGCAATATGCCGAGGCCAAGGCGCGGATCTGCGCCTAGGGTCCTGACCCTAGAAAGCGTGCGCCAGGCGGTCGAGCATCGATCGCGCCGGGCTGGCTGGGGCGCCCACTTCGAGTTGAGCCGAATCGAGCCGCGCAACCCGGCGATACAGGTCCGCGCTTGAGGCTATCAGCGACTGCGCCTGCGCCGGCATGGCCGCCACCGCGGCCGCGTCGGAAATCGGCGCGGCGCCCAGCCGGCGCGAGGGATCGAGCGCATCGCGAAACGGCATCTCGCCGGTATCGACTGCGCGCTGCGTCAACAGCCACGCGATGATGTGCATCAGCCGGGTCGTCACCTTCAGCGATTCGCAGGAAAAGCTCACGCGCTGTAGCGGCGTCAGCCCGTCGCGCTCGTTGCGGCCGATCTGATCGAAATAGCCGCGCGCTTCGTCCGCCAGCACCATCGCCTCGACGTACAGCGAGTCGATCAGCTTGCGATGGATCGGCGATTCGACGGCGAATGACATTTGGTCAACCTGCCACAAAGCGAGCGCGCCGACACGCGTGAATTGCCATGCCTTGTGCCAAAACGAATCGCTACGCGATGATGTCCGGGATCAGCTGATCCTCCAGCACCGCGATCTCATCTCGCAGCGCCAGCTTGCGCTTCTTCAGCCGCGCGATTTGCAGTTGATCCGGCGCCCCCGTTTCGATGAGCGCGGCAATCGCCGAATCGAGATCGCGATGCTCGGTCTTGAGCGATGCGAGACGCCTGTTGAGCTGGTCCTGTTCGTCCAAGCGCTGTCC
>JBQCEK010000504.1:0-5291 GCA_051960335.1 Sphingomonas sp. | reverse complement strand
CAGCGTGTCGTCGATCGCCTCACCCTCGCTGGTGTTGCCGAGCTCTATCGCCTCGAAGACGGCGTGCTCGCTTGGACCGACCAGAACTCTCAGAGTGACCCACTGGCCCACCAGATCGAAGCAATTGCGGCGCTCCTGCGTGCGCCGATCGAAGTAGGTGGTCGGCAGATCGAGCTACGCTGCCATTTCGGCCTCGCTTGCGGCGCAGAGCAAAGCGGCGATGCTCTTGCCGATCGTGCGATCCTCGCCGCCGACCATGCGATGGAGGCCGGCAGCCGATGGGAGGTTCATAGCGAGGAATTGGGCGAAGCCCAGGACTGGCGCTTGATGCTGGCAGGCGAACTCGATCAGGCGCTGGCGAACGGCGATATCTGGGTCGCCTATCAGCCCAAGCTCGATATCAAACGAGATCGGGTATCGTCTGCCGAAGCCTTGGTGCGCTGGAATCACCCCAAGCGCGGGGCGATCCCGCCCGATGCCTTCATTCCCGCGCTCGAAGAAAGCGGACGAATTCTGGATCTGACGCTGTTCGTTCTGCGGCGCGCGATCGCGGATGCGGCAAAGTGGCGCGCGGCGGGTGCGGAGATCGCCGTTGCGGTCAACGTTTCGGCCTTGCTCACGGCCGATCGAGATTTTCTGTCCGCCCTGGATACGGCAATCGATGCCAATCCATTGGTGCCGCAGATGCTGACGCTCGAAGTAACCGAGTCCGCGGCGCTCAACGATCCTGCTCGAGCGATCGCAGCGCTCGAACGGATCGCCGCTCGCGGCATCAAGCTGTCGATCGACGATTATGGCACGGGTCAGTCGACGCTGAGCTATTTGAAAAAATTGCCCGCTCGCGAGATCAAGATCGACAAGAGCTTCATTGTCGGACTCGAAGCCAGCGCCAGCGACCAGGCGATGGTGCGCTCAACGATCAACCTCGCACACGAACTTGGCTATTCGGTGGTTGCCGAGGGGATCGAGACGGAAGCGATTTTGACCCTGCTTCGGTCCATGGGATGCGATGTCGGTCAGGGGTGGCACATCGGCAGACCGATGTCGGCAGAGGCGTTCAGCGATTCATTTGATCTGCGGCAGGCAGCTGCGTGACCATGGCTATAGAATTGAAGTCAAGGGCTGGCCAACGCTCCTCGTTGACATCAATCGAGCGCGGCGAACAGATCGCGCGCCGTTTCAAGACATTCTGGCCAACATCAATCCGCACAGCGAACGAAGTCCGTCGGGCGCACGTTCTCGACATATCGAGGACAGGTGCAAAAATCCACGCGCAGCAGCCGATGTACATCAACCAAACTCTGGAAATTGCCGTTAGCGGAACTTGGCACGGCGCCTCGGTGCGCTGGCGCCGCGGCCAGACATTTGGCATCGCTTTCGACGCGGCGATCAGTGACGAAAACGTGCTGAAAAGCTTGGATGCACGATAGATAGCCCGCGGCCTCAGCCAGCTTGTTTTCATGCACCGGAAACTAGCCGAAGAGGGTCGGTTTTCCCTCGTCGTCAACTGAAAGCCGACATTCAGCCGCCCGCCCAAATTCGGACGACCGACGCTCCTCGTTGCTCGGCCGAATCATACCAGTTGTTGGGGATGCTGACCGGTGCGCCGGCGACGCTGTCCGGCACCGGTCGCGAAAATAGATTTGACGAATATTTGATGGCTTTGGCTGCACAGAGACTAAGTCATTGAAAAATGGCGCACCCGACAGGATTCGAACCTGTGGCCTCTGCCTTCGGAGGGCAGCGCTCTATCCAGCTGAGCTACGGGTGCCGGCCGTCGATGCGCCTAGCAAAGCGATCGGCGGTGCGCCAGCGGTTTAGTGTTTGACGAGCTTGACGGGCTGAAAGACGCCGAGCCCGCAGGTCGCGCCGTGCTGAAGACCGCCGCCAAGCTGGAGAACGGTAATCGTGTCGGTGGAGCAAATCTGGTTGAGCGTCGTCTTGTGCTCATAGCGCTGTTCGAAGCCGAGGCCGGGGCAGGGCGCGTCGAGCGTGTTGCGATAGGTTTTGCCGCCCATGGTGAAATCGATCACCTGATCGGAGCGAACCTGGCTGTCGCGAATTTGGCTCAAGGGCAGGCATTCGCGGGGCTTGCCGTCGGGAATGGCCTCCGGAACCTTGTCGCGATCAGTGGCGGCGGCAGTGCCGAGCGTGAGAACGACAAGGGCGAGCGGGATAAGGGCGACACGCATCGAGCATCTCCTGACGACTCAGCGTCCGGCCTTGCGGTCTCCAGGCGCCGGGGTCTTGGGCTTGAACGCGCAAAGATCGCAAACGCTGCAGCGCCAGCATTCGGGCGTCCTCGCCTTGCAGACATATCGGCCATGCAGAATTAACCAGTGATGAGCGTGGAGGCGGAACGGCTGCGGGACGCGCCCATCCAGTTTCAGCTCGACCGCGAGCGGCGTTTTGCCGCGTGCCAGCCCGGTGCGATTGCCGATACGAAAGAGGTGCGTATCGACCGCAAAGGTTTCCGCCCCGAAGGCGACGTTCATCACCACATTGGCGGTCTTGCGACCGACGCCCGGCAGCTTTTCCAGCGCGTCGCGATCAGCGGGAACGGCGCCGCCATGCTCGGCGATCAGCGCCTCGCTCAAGGCGATCACGTTCTTCGCCTTGGTGTTGAACAGGCCGATCGTCTTGATGTGCCGCTTCAGACCTTCCTCGCCCAGCGCGACCATCTTTTCGGGCGTATCGACCTCCCGAAACAGCGCCCTGGTCGCCTTGTTGACGCCGGCGTCGGTCGCCTGGGCGGATAGCACGACCGCGACGAGCAGGGTGTAATCGTTGACCGATTCGAGCTCGGTTTCAGGATGCGGATTATCGGCGGCGAGCCGCGAGAAGAACTCGACGATGTCCGCCTTGGTCAAAGCCCGAGTACCTCGGCCATCGTATAGCGGCCGGCGGGTCGATCGATCAGCCACAGCGCGCCGCGAATCGCACCGCGCGCGAATATCTCGCGGCTTTCCGCCCGGTGACCAAGCTCGATCCGTTCGCCATCGCCGGCGAAGATCACCTGATGGTCGCCGGCAACGGTGCCGCCGCGCAGGCTGGCAAAGCCGATCGTGCCCTCCACGCGGCGGCCAGTGAGCCCGGCGCGGCCGGCGACCCTATCATCGGCGAGCGAATCGCCGCGCCCGCTGGCGACGGCATTGCCGAGCAACAAGGCGGTGCCGGACGGCGCATCGACCTTTTCGCGGTGGTGCATCTCGAGGATTTCGACGTCCCAATCCGTGCCGAGCCGCGCCGCCGCTTCACGCACCAGACTGGCGAGCAGCGTCACGCCGAGCGAGGTATTGCCTGTCTGGAGCACGGCGATCCGGGACGCGGCGGCGTCGATCAGATCATGATGCGCGGCGGTCAACCCGGTGGTGCCGATCAGAATCGGCGTACCGGCGTCCACCGCGGCGGTCAGATTCGCCTCGAGCGCGGCGGGCGTGGAAAAATCGACCAGCACGTCCGCCGCGAGCGCGATCGGCGCGGGATCGTCACCAGCGTCCGCGCCGCCGGCGGGGATCGCCGCGAAGCTGGGCAACAAGGCCGCGATCGTGCGCCCCATGCGGCCGGCGCTGCCGATGATGCCGACGGCCGGTTCATGCGCCATCGCGCAGCCTTTCGTGATGGCGGATCACTTCATCGATGATGAAGCGCAGGAATTTTTCGGAGAACTCGGGATCGAGATCGGCATCCTGGGCAAGCCGCCGCAGCCGCTCGATCTGACGATCCTCGCGCCCGGGATCCGCCGGCGGCATTCCGGTCTGCGCCTTGTAGCGGCCGACCGCCTGCGTGATCTTGAATCGCTCGGCGAGCATGAACACCAGGGCGGCATCGATATTGTCGATGCTCTGGCGATACCCGTTCAACGTCTCATCCGGCACTGGCTTCGCCTTTCCCGACCCCTGACGCTGCGCCTTTTGCGGATGCCCGTCGCTTCACGCAAGCCTTGGCGGGATCGGCGGGCCATTCCGCCCCAGTCGCGGAGGACGCTTTGCCCCATTTCTCGGAGCGAAAGTTCCGAAAGTTCCGGGAAAACGACATAAGGCCGATCACCCGAGGCAAAATGGCATCACCAACGAGCCGGGGGTGCAGCCCGCCACGGATGGGAACGTTAGCAGAACATGGGCGTGTAGGAAAGGCGTCTTCATCACTGTCGCATGTCGCCTGGGGCCCGAGGCAAGTCTTGCGTTTATTGCGCAATGCCGCCACATCGCCGGCGACATGACCGCCAGCATTCACCGCCTTCGGGGAGACCGCGCTCCCTCGCTCGAACCGATGATGGCGCTTGTCGCCGCCGATCTGAACATGGTGAATGCCGTCATCCTCGATCGGATGCAGTCGGAAATCCCGCTGATCCCCGAGCTTGCCGGCCATCTGATCGCCGGCGGGGGCAAGCGGATGCGGCCGATGCTGACGCTCGCGAGTGCGCGGTTGCTGGGCTATACCGGCACGCGGCACCATCGGCTCGCCGCCGCGGTGGAGGTCATCCACACCGCAACGCTGCTGCATGACGATGTCGTCGATGGCTCCGATCTTCGCCGCGGCAAGCGCACGGCGAACATCATCTGGGGCAATCCGGCGAGCGTGCTGGTCGGCGATTTCCTGTTCTCGCGCAGTTTCGAGCTGATGGTCGAGGACGGCAGCCTGAAGGTGCTCAAGATCCTGTCCGGCGCCAGCGCGATCATCGCCGAGGGCGAAGTCAATCAATTGACGGCGACGCGCCGGATCGATCTGGGCGAAGAGCGCTATCTCGACATTATCGGCGCGAAGACCGCGGCGCTGTTCGCCGCCGCCTGCCGGATCGCCGCCGTGGTCGCCGAGCGGCCGCAGGCGGAGGAAGAAGCGCTCGACAGCTACGGCCGCAATCTGGGGATCGCTTTCCAGCTGGTCGACGATGCGATCGATTACGTGTCGGATGCCGGCACGATGGGCAAGGATGCCGGCGACGACTTCCGCGAAGGCAAGATGACGCTGCCGGTGATCCTGGCCTATGCGCGCGGCGATGAGGAGGCGAGGGCGTTCTGGAAGCAGGCGATCGCCGGCCACCGTGTGAGCGATGCCGATTTCGCGCACGCGATCGAGCTGATCCGATCGAGCCGCGCGGTGGACGATACGCTGGCGCGGGCGCGGCATTACGGCCAGCGAGCGATCGACGCGCTTGGCGGCTTCGCGCAAAGCCAGGCGAAGGATGCGATGATCGAGGCGGTCGAGTTCGCGGTCGCCCGCGCTTATTGATCGTCAGCCGGCGACTGGCAGCCTGATCGGCCCGTCGTCTTCGCGCTCCAGCGGACCGT
>JBQCEK010000503.1:0-4286 GCA_051960335.1 Sphingomonas sp. | reverse complement strand
GGATCCGCAGGCGCTGATCGATCGCTACGTGCGTGCCGGCGCGAAATATTTCGTCGCGCTGGCCTGCCATCACGACAATCTCGATTGCTACGACAGCCGCTATCACAACTGGAATTCGATGCGCGTCGGGCCGAAGCGCGACGTGGTGGGCACTTGGGAGAAGATCGCCCGGCGTGCTGGCCTGAAGTTCGGCGTGTCGAACCATGCCGCGCACGCGTGGCATTGGTACCAGCCTGCCTATGGCTACGATCCGACCGGGCCAATGCGGGGAGTGCGCTACGACGCGTTCACCGAGACCAAGGCCGACGGTAAGGGAAAATGGTGGGACGGGCTCGATCCGCAGGAGCTTTACACCGGCGGCCATACGGTGATGCCCAACGGTATCGACACCATCGATGCGATGGCGAAATGGCACGATCAGCACGACGGCGAATGGATCGAAACCGGGCCGCCGGGCGATCCGGCCTATGTCGCCAAATGGCTTCTTCGGCAGACCGACCTGATCGACAAATACAAGCCCGACCTCTGCTATTTCGACGATACCGGCCTGCCGTTCGGTGCGATCGGGCTGGAAGCGGCGGCGGATTATTACAATCGGTCGATCGCCTGGCACGGCGATATCGATGTCGTGCTGACCGCCAAGAACCTGAAACCCAACGAGCGCTTCGGCGTGGTGCAGGACGTCGAGCGCGGCTTCACCGATCATCTATGGGACGAGCCATGGCAAACCGACACCTGCATCGGCGACTGGTTCTACAATGTCGCCCGGCTCAACGACAAAAGCTACAAGACGGCCGAGAACGTGATCCAGCGTCTCGCAGATGTCGTGTCGAAGAACGGTAACCTGTTATTGTCGATTCCCTTGCCGGGGCACGGCATGATCGATTCTGAGGAAGAAAAAATTCTCGATAGGATGGCCGATTGGATGGCGATCAACGGCGAAGCGATCTTTGGATCACGGCCTTGGCGTGTCTATGGCGACGGGCCGACGATCCTCAAAACGGGGCAACAGAACGAACAAGCATCAAAGCCTTTCACAGGCGAGGACGTTCGCTTTACCACCAACAAGGGCGCGCTTTACGCGCTGTTCCTGGGCTGCCCCGGCGGTCGCGCGGCGATCCGGCCGCTCGGCCGAAATCAGATCGACGGTGAGGTCGAGCGTGTGACGCTGCTCGGCGGCGGACCAATGCCGCATCGGCAGGATGGCGCGGCGCTGTACCTCGATTTCCCAGCCAACATCGGGAACGGCTTCGTACCCGTCGTCCGCATCGATGGGCGCGGTGTGGCCTGAATCGTAGCGCCGGTTTCTGGCGGTTGAGGCGCGCCGCTGCGCCTGCTACGCGCATCGGCCATGGCAGAGACATCCAGCGCCGCACTCGCCCCTCGCCCCCAGCCGAAGATCGGCAATCTCAAGATGGTCTGGCGGTTCGCGTCGCGCTATCCCGGCCATATCGCCGCGGCGCTGATCGCGCTGGTGGTCGCCGCCGGCGCGACCTTGTGGATCCCGCGCACCTTCAAGCAAGTGATCGACAACGGGTTCGCCGCACACGCCGCCACCGGCGAGATCGGCCATTATTTCGGGCAGCTCGCGCTGGTCGTGGTCGTGCTGGCGATCGCCTCCGCCTGCCGCTTCTATTTCGTTTCCTGGCTTGGCGAACGCACCGTCGCCGACGTGCGGATCGCGGTCGAGCACAATCTGCTGCGCCTGGCGCCGCGCTGGTTCGAAGAGAACCGGCCATCCGAAATCGCCTCGCGGTTGACCGCCGACACCGCCGTTGTCGAGATCGTCGTGGGCACCACCCTGTCGGTCGCGATCCGCAACCTGCTGGTTGGCGCGGGAGGCATCATCTATCTGTTCACGCTGGCCCCGCGCCTGGCGCTGTGGCTGATCGTCGGCATCCCGCTGGTCATCATGCCGATCGTGCTGCTCGCCCGGCGCGTGCGCAGCTATTCGCGCAGCAGCCAGGATCGCATCGCCGACATTGGCGCAATCGCCGCCGAAACACTGGGCGCGATGAAGATCGTCCAGGCTTTCGGGCAGGAGGGGCGCGAGGCCGCCCGGTTCAAGAGCGCGGTCAACGCCGGGTTCGCCGCGGCGAAACTGCGGTTCGGGATGCGTGCATTGCTCACCGCGCTCGTCATCGGGCTGATGTTCGGCGCGATCACGCTGATCATGTACGATGCGGTCCACCTCGTCGCGAGCGGCAAGCTGACCGGCGGCGCGCTGACCGCATTCGTCCTGACCGGCGGCATCGTCGCCGGCGCGTTCCAATCGTTGTCCGACGTTTATGGCGATTTGCTGCGTGCATCTGGCGCGGCGACGCGCCTGTCCGAATTGCTGGCAACCGAGCCGGAGATCGCGGCGCCGGCGAACCCGGTGGCGCTCCCTGAGCCGCCGCAGGGCAGCCTGGAATTCGACCGCGTCGTCTTCCATTATCCGACCCGCCCGGAAACCGCCGCGCTGCACGATTTCTCGCTGAAGGTGGAGCCCGGCGAGACGATCGCAGTGGTCGGCCCGTCGGGGGCCGGCAAATCGACGCTGTTCCAGCTTGCCGAGCGGTTCTACGATCCCGATGCCGGCGTCGTCCGGCTTGACGGGGTTGCGCTGCCCGAAGCCGATCCGGCCGCCATCCGTGCCCGTATCGCGATGGTGCCGCAGGAAACCGTGATCTTTGCCGCATCGGCGCGCGACAATCTGCGCTATGGCCGCTGGGACGCCAGCGACGATCAGCTGTGGGCCGCAGCGGAAGCCGCCAATGCCGCCGATTTCCTGAACGCATTGCCCGGCAAGCTCGACACGTTCCTTGGCGAAGGCGGCGCACGGCTATCGGGCGGGCAACGCCAACGCGTCGCCATCGCCCGCGCGCTGCTGCGCGATGCGCCGATCCTGTTGCTCGACGAGGCGACCTCCGCGCTCGACGCGGAAAGCGAGCGGCTGGTGCAGCAGGCGCTGGAGCGGCTGATGACGACGCGCACCACGCTGGTCATTGCGCATCGGCTCGCCACCGTGCGGGCCGCCAAGCGGATCATCGTGATGGACGAAGGCCGGATCGTCGAAAGCGGCAACCATGCCGAGTTGATCGGCGCGGGCGGCCTCTACGCGCGCCTTGCCAGCTTGCAGTTCAGCGAAGCCGCCTGAACAGCGCTACGAATTGCCCCGGTAGGCGATCCGCCACATCGCCAGGGCAATGACCCCCGCCAGCGCGGCGGCAAGGAAAGCGGCGCCGATCATCTGCCCCCAGGGCGCCGCGCTCCCACCGCCGAGTTGAGCGCCGAGCATCAGTAGAAATCCGATCGCCGCGCCCGCGCCGGTCGCCGCCGCCGGGCCGCGCCGGCCGGCCAGATGAAGCGTCAGCCAGACGGGGCCAGCAATCGCCGCGATCGCCAGCGCCGAAAACATCGCGCCGAGGCCCAGGGCCAGCAACATCGCCCGAGCCGATCGATCGCCGCCGAGGGCAACCAGCACGGCGGCGGCCAGCCCCGCGAGCATGGCGCCGCTGCCCAGCGCCAGCCCGACGCGATTGATGCTTGTATGGTATTCGCCCCCGCGGTCCATTCTTGCTCCCCCCGCCACGCGGCATAGCACCACCGCGGACACAGGCAAAATCGCACGAAATCGGGCGCTGCCCGACAAAAGTGGCGAAAGACGGTGCATCTTCGGAGAAAATCGCGCTACGAGGCTTGCATGCGTCCTTTCCCCCTCCGGCCGCGCTCGAAATGAAGCGCTGGACCCAGCATCGCGCCAAGGCCCTGTTTCGCCATCACGGGCCGGGATCGCTGATCTTCCGCCGCCGCGCGGCGATGGTGGGCGGGGCGATCAGCATCGGGCTGATCGCGCTGCTGTTCGCCAATCTCGCCGATCGCGCCAACCACGCCTTCATCGCGCTTTATCGCGAATATCCCTATGTGCCGCTGGCGCTGACGCCGATCGGCTTCGTCGTGATCGTGTGGATCACACGCCGCACCGCACCCGATGCACGCGGATCGGGCATTCCGCAGGTGATCGCCGCCTCGCGCGATCCGGAAGGCGGCGCGCGCAGCCTGATTTCCGTGCGCACCGCCGTGATCAAGGCGCTGCTGACGTTCGCCAGTCTGTTATGCGGTTCATCGACGGGGCGCGAGGGCCCGACGGTTCAGCTCGCCGCGGCGATGATGGCGCTGTGGCACCGGGCGATGCGCGTCGAGATGCGCGCGTCGATGATCATCGCCGGCGGCGCGGCGGGCGTCGCCGCTGCGTTCAATACGCCGCTGGCCGGGATCGCCTTCGCGATCGAGGAGCTGGCCGC
>JBQCEK010000502.1:0-7355 GCA_051960335.1 Sphingomonas sp. | reverse complement strand
GCAGCCGTCTGCGCGCCCGAGGCGCCAGGCCGATACCGATAGTCGAGCGCGCCCGCGAGGTTGGTCGCCAGATTATGGGTGTGCACGTGCGCGCCGGCTGCGATCGTCTGCGTCGCATGACCGATCGGGACGCCATATTTGATGATGTCGGCGCCGTCAGCGATCGCGCCGAGCGCGATCTTATGGCCGCGGGGAATGGCATCGCGCGCGATCACGGTGCGCGCGCCGATCGCGACCGCGTCGCCGGCGGCCACCCCGTCGATCATCGTGGCCACATCATCGGCGGGATTGATCTGCAACGCTTGCATCGCGCTTCTCATCAAGTGAACCGGTGTCAGAATCATGCATCAAGGTAGCCTCGCGGCGTGCGAAGGCAATGGCGCGAATGCCGATTCACCGCTATGTCCCTTGCCTATGGCGAAAACAGGTCAGCCGACGATCAACGATGTCGCGCGCATCGCGGGGGTTTCCAAGAAAACCGTCAGCCGCGTCATCAACCGCTCCCCCTTGCTTTCCGAAGACATGCGCAAGCGCGTCGAGGAGGTCATCGCCGACTTGGGCTATATCCCCAATCCGCAGGCGCGGGCGCTGGCGCTGCGGCGCAACTTCCTGATCGGGCTGGTTCACGACAATCCCAATGCGCAGACGGTGATGAACGTCCAGCAGGGCATGCTCGAGGCGTTGCACGGCACCGAGTTCGAGATGGTGGTGCGCCCGGTCGATCGCGGTTCGGCGACGATGCTCGAGGACTTGCGCCACTTTCTCGAACGGCAGCGGCTGTTCGGCGTGCTATTGATGCCGCCGATCAGCGAGAATGATCAGGTCGCGGAAACCTGCGTCGAGATCGGCTGCCGCTATGTCCGCATGGGATCGGCCGAGCTCGACAGCGAAGACCGCATGGTCGCGTCGAACGATCGCGAGGCGGTGCGCGCGGCGACCGATTATCTGATCGAATGCGGCCACCGCCGGATCGGACTGGTTTCGGGCCCGCACGGCTTCCGTTCGGCGCGCGAGCGGCGGCTGGGGTTCGAGGAGGGCTTGAAAGCGGCCAAGATCGCCTTTCCGCGCAGTCTCGTCGCCGACGGCAATTACACCTTCGAATCGGGCGTCGTCGCTGCCGAGCGCCTGCTCGATCTAATGCCGCGGCCGACCGCGATCTTTTCGTGCAACGACGAAATGGCCGCCGGCGTGATCCACGCCGCGCGCGCGCGCGGGCTCGAGGTGCCGCGCGATCTGTCGGTGATCGGGTTCGACGACACACCGATCGCCGCGCATATCTGGCCGCCGATGACGACGGTGCGCTGGCCGATCGCTTCTATGGCGCGCTCCGCCGCGCTCAAGCTGATTACCGGCGGCGATGAACCCGTCGCCGAACCGTCGATGTTCCGCTCGACGCTGATCCGCCGCGCCTCGGTGACCCGGCCGTCCGAAAACTGACGGTTGAGTTTGTTTCTGACACCGGTTACCATTCTGCGAGGCGCGACGACGGCGCGATCAAGGAAGGATCCATGGCACGACCGCTGACGCTCGATCCCGACCGTTTGTTTCCGGCCGATAGGACGATTCGGGATATCGCGCGGACGCTTTATGCGGACGTTGCCGGCCTGCCGATCGTCAGTCCGCACGGCCATACCGACGCGCGCTGGTTCGCCGACGATAGGCCGTGGCAGGATGCGACCAGCTTGTTGCTCGCCCCCGATCATTACATCTACCGTATGCTCTACAGCCAGGGCGTCGACCTCGATGCGCTGGCGGTCCCGCGCCGCGACCGCACCCCGGCGACCGATCCCCGCGCGGCATGGAAGCTGTTCGCCGAAAACTATTATTTGTTCCGCGGGACGCCCTCGCGGCTGTGGCTCGATCATGTCTTCGCCGAGGTGTTCGGGATTGACGTCGCGCTCGAAGCGGCGACGGCCGATCATTATTACGACGCGATCAATGCGGCCCTGGCGACCGCGGCGTTTCGCCCGCGCGCGCTGTTCGATCGCTTCAACATCGATTTCCTCGCCACCACCGAGGGGCCGCAGGACGATCTGTCGGCGCATCACCGCATCCGCCAATCTGGCTGGCATGGGCGCGTCGTCACCACGTATCGCCCCGACGCGGTGATCGACGTCGAGCATGAGGCGTTCAAGCCGGCGATGCAGACCTTCGCCGAACTGACCAGCGAGGACGTGTATGGCTGGCAGGGCTATCTAGCCGCGCACCGCAAGCGCCGCGCCGACTTCCGCGCCGCCGGCGCCACGGCGACCGACCACGGCCACCCCACCGCGCAAACCGCGAACCTATCAGCAGACGAAGCCGAACGGCTGTTCCGCCAGATCGTCGCAGGCAATTGGACTCCCGCTGATGCCGAGCTGTTCCGCGCGCAGATGCTCACCGAAATGGCGGCGATGAGCGTCGAAGACGGGATGGTGATGCAGATCCATCCTGGTGCCTATCGTAACCACAATGCCGGCCTGTTCGCCAGCCACGGCCGCGATAAGGGCGCCGACATCCCGACCGAGACCGGCTATGTCGAGCAAGTGAAGCCGCTGCTCGACCGCTTCGGCAACGAGCGCGATCTGACCATCATCCTCTTCACGCTCGACGAGACCAGCTACAGCCGCGAGCTCGCGCCACTTGCCGGACACTATCCGTGCCTCAAGCTCGGCCCGCCCTGGTGGTTCCACGATAGTCCCGAGGGCATGCGCCGCTTTCGCGAGATGGCGACCGAGACCGCCGGTTTCTACAACACCGTCGGCTTCAACGACGATACCCGCGCCTTCCTGTCGATCCCCGCGCGTCACGATGTCGCGCGCCGTGCCGACTGCGCTTTCCTCGCCCGCTTGGTCGCCGAGGGGCGAATGGCGGATTGGGAAGCGGCGGACGTCGCGCTCGATCTCACCAGCCGCCTCGTCCGCAAGGCGTACCGCGTGGACGACCCGCTTCCCGCCGCCCAAGCGGCCTGACCCCAACCAATTGGAGTGACCATGTTCGACCGCACTTATTACGCCACGCACCCCGACATGATGGAGTGCGTCTCCAATGAAGAGCTCCGGGACCGCTATCTGATCCAGGGCCTGTTCCGCGACGGCGAATGCGTACTCAACTACACCCACGCCGATCGTTTCGTGATCGGCGGCGTCGCGGTAACGACCGGCGAAGTCAAGCTGCCCGACCAGACCGAACCGCCCTCGGCGGCCGGCCACCCGTTCCTCGAGCGCCGCGAGTTGGCGATCGTGAATGTCGGCGCCGTGGGCGGTGTCGTCATCGTCGACGGCGAACGCTTCGAGCTCGGCAACAAGGACTGCCTCTACGTCACGATGGGCGCGAAAGACGTGACATTTTCAGGCGACGGCGCGCGCTTCTATCTGGCGTCGTGTCCGGCGCACAAAGCGTTCAAAACGCGCAAGCTCGGCATCGCCGACGCCAATGCGCTCGATCGCGGCAGCCTCGAGGAATCGAACGAACGGACGATTTTTCAGCTCGTCATTCCCGGCGTGTGTGACAGCGCCCAGCTCGTCATGGGGCTGACCGTGCTCAAGCCGGGATCGGTGTGGAACACGATGCCGCCGCACATCCACGAGCGCCGATCGGAAATCTATTTCTATTTCGAGCTCGACAATCCCGACACTGACCGCGTGATGCACTTCATGGGCGAAGGCGAGGCGATGCGCCACATCACCATGGCCAATGAGGAAGCGGTGATCTCGCCGCCCTGGTCGATCCATATGGGCGCGGGCACCAGGGCCTATGCCTTCATCTGGGCGATGGCCGGCGAGAACCAGGATTATACCGACATGAACGTGCTCGACATCTGCCAACTGGCGTGAGCGCGGACGGACAAGGGGATACCGACATGACCAATCCGTTCGACCTTTCGGGCCAGGTCGCGCTCGTCACCGGCGCCAATACCGGGATCGGCCAGGGCATCGCGCTGGCGCTCGCCGCGGCCGGCGCCGATCTCGCCGTCGTCGGCCACATCTCACCGGGCGAGACGATCGAGAAAGCCGAGGCGCTCGGTCGCCGCGCGCATTTCATCGAGGCAGACCTGTTGTCGATCGAGCCGGTGACGCGCGTGGTCGACGAATGCGTCGCCGCCCTAGGCAAGCTCGACATCCTCGTTAACAACGCCGGTATCATCCGCCGCGAGGACGCCGTCTCCTTTTCCGAGAAGGACTGGGATGACGTGATGAACATCAACGTCAAGACGGTGTTCTTCATGTGCCAGGCTGCCGGGCGGCACATGCTGGAGCGTGGCTCGGGCAAGATCATCAACATCGCCTCGATGCTGAGCTTCCAGGGCGGCATCCGCGTGCCGAGCTATACCGCGTCGAAATCGGGCGTCGCGGGAATCACCAAGCTGCTCGCCAACGAATGGGGCGCCAAAGGCATCAACGTCAACGCGATCGCGCCGGGCTATATCGCCACCGACAATACCGCGCAGCTCCGCGCCGACGAAGCGCGCAGCAAGGCGATCCTCGACCGCATCCCGGCCGAGCGCTGGGGCACGCCCGAGGATCTCGGCGGAGCGGCAGTGTTCCTCGCCAGCCACGCCGCCGATTACGTGCAAGGCCACATCCTGGCGGTCGATGGCGGTTGGCTGGCGCGGTGACGAGCTTGATCCCGACCGTTCGCCCTGAGCCTGTCGAAGGGCTGTCCTTTTCCTGCGGAGGAGAAAGAGCGATGCTTCGACAAGCTCGGCACGAACGGAGGTAGGTAATGGGACAATTCCTGGCGTTCGGCGAGGTGATGTTGCGGCTGTCGCCGCCCAATCGCGAACTGCTGCTGCAAAGCCCGCGGCTCGACGTGTGGACCGCGGGCGCCGAAGCCAATGTCGCCACCGCGCTGGCGCGGCTCGGCCACGACGTCGCCTTCGCCACCGCGCTGCCCACCAATGCGCTCGGTGACGCGGCGCTTTCCAGCCTGCGCAGCCACGGAATCGATTGCCGCCGCGTGGTGCGCCGCGAGGGCCGGATGGGGCTCTATGTCGTCGTCCCCGGCGCCGGCTTGCGCGCCACCGACGTCACTTATGATCGCGCCGGCTCGGTCTTCGCCGAAGCGCCAGCCGAAACCTGGGATTGGGCGCGGCTGCTCGACGGCGTCGATCGGCTTCACCTGTCGGGCATCACCCCTGCTTTGGGCCCGGTCCCCGCCGCTGCTGCGATCGCGGCCGCCGAAGCTGCTGCCGACCGCGGCATCCCGATCTCGTTCGACGGCAATTACCGCGCGCGGCTGTGGGAAGCGTGGGACAGCGATCCGCGCGGCATCCTCACCCGGCTGATTGGGCATGCCGACATCCTGTTCGGCAACCACCGCGACGTCGCGCTGCTGCTCGGTCGCGACTTCACCAGCGATGGCGCGGATCGCCGCCGCGCCGCCGCCGATGCGGCGTTCGAGGCGTTCCCCAAGCTGGAGATGATCGCCTCGACCGCACGCCATGTTGTCGATTCCGATCACCACCGCCTCTCGGCGCGGATCGACGTGCGCGACCGCCATGCCCAGACCGAGGAACTCGAACTCTCGGGCATCGTCGATCGCATCGGCGCGGGCGATGCCTTCGCCGCCGGCGTGCTCCACGCGCTCCGGCTCGGCCACGGAATCGAACAAGCCGCTGCTGACGGCCTCGCGCTCACCGCGCTCAAACATTCGCTGCCTGGCGACGCTAGCCTGTTCGGGCGCGCCGAGCTGGATGGCTTCGTGGCAGAAGGGGTCGATGTCAGGCGATGAAGATTGATATGCAAGAGGTGCTAAGAAGCGAGGGCTCGTTCCGCTAGTCTGTGACATCGTCGGCTAGTCCATCGATCAATCGAATGACCGCCTTCAGCGACATTGGCCGCGGGGCAGCAACCTACCGCAAATGAAGGCGCCTTGCCGAGACGCCGGGCCTCACCAAGGCCGATGGCGAACGCGCGATGACAGCTTTCTTTGTGACAATCGTCGAGCGGCTCACAGCTGGTGGTCGCGTCGAACTGCGCGAGTTCGGTGCTTTCTCAAAGCGAGACCGTCTTCCCCGAACAGGCCGCAATCCAAGAACCGGTGACAGCGTCGAAGTGAAGGCAAAGCGCGCTGCTCACTTCAAACCCGAAAAGGTGCTGCGGGAGCGCATCGATCAGTGATTGGGGCGCCGGATTCGACCGACTATTCGCCGGCGGCTCTCCTGAGCGCGTCGATGCGCTCGGCGCAGACTTCCTGCACGGCGCGGCCGAGCTCCTCGACGCGCTCGCCGAGCCACGCCAGCTCTTCCTCGGTGATGCGATAGTGTTTGGAGTAGCGCGCCTTCACATAGGCGTCCTTGAGCTTTTCGAACCTTGCCCGATCCTGGCGCGTGGTACGTGGCCAGACGTGCACCAGCCGTGCGTCGAGCTTGTCGGCCTGAGTGCGCAGGAAGCCGATATTGTGGACGTGCGGCGTGTAGAAGGTGCTGACGAGCAGGACGCAGTGGTAGAGCCTTTCAACCGCTTGGTGCAGATCGAAAGCCGCGTCCTTCAGGTGACCACGCGAAAGGTAGAAGCGTGCGCCCTCGTAGCGCTTCATCGCCGCGGGAAACCACTCTTCAAAATACTCCCGCGCCATCTCCAGCGCTTGCTCGGGCGTCTTCGGCCGCGGGCTGTGCAGCGGCTTGTCGTCGGCCTGATAGAGCGCGACGCCGTCGCGCGCGATATCCATGAAGAAGAACCGGCCATGCGCGAGCGCGTCGTTCACCTCCTGGAGCGTGTGGACGATGAAATTGACCGGCGTGCGCAGTGCCTTGGTGATCGTCATCTCGCGCATCAGACGCTCGTCGGCGCGGTACCAATAGGTGGCGCGGTCGGTGAGCTCAGCCTGGTTGACGATGATCAGTAGGTCGTAGTCGGACTGGTAGCCCTTCTCGGTATGTGGCTCGTCGACCCAGCCACCGCGCGCATAGCTGCCGAACAGGATGATCTTGAGGATGCGCCCGGCCTTGCGCTTGCCGGTCGCCAGCTTGGTCGCGTCGCCGAACTCGTCGAACAGGAGTTCGACGACGCGCTCGAGCTCGCGCTGCTTGGCGGGCGGCAGATGATCGAGATCGGTGCGCATCGGCAATGATCCTAACGGCATGATCGGGCAGCGAACAGTCTCGCCGGCAGCGCCGGCGAGGCTGTTACAGTCATTTTGACGCTTTCCGGCTGATCCAGCGAATGAAGCGCCGGCGCCACGGCACTGCCGGTGCGTCGATCGCCTCGGCGAGCGTCGCCAGCGCGGCGGCGAAATCGCGTTCGATCTCGTCCACGCCAACGCCGAACCGTTCGGCCAGCGCGTCATAGGTCAGCCCATCGCGGGCGATCGCAACGTAAACCGCTCGCTGACGCTCGGGCAGTTGCGCCAGCGCCCTGACCAGCCGCCGGCGA
>JBQCEK010000501.1:0-6190 GCA_051960335.1 Sphingomonas sp. | reverse complement strand
TTGGTCGGCCCGAGCACGGCGGTGACACGAGAACTGGCGAACGCGGTCATGGTATCGCCAAGATCGGGCTTCGACGCGCGCGACGCAAGCGCAGCGCCTTGATCCGCAATCCTAAACCTTCCGTCCGCCTCCCGGCACGGCTCATCGCAACCACGACTCACGCCGTGTCCGGTTAATTTGACTTTAGATTCTTGGCCTCACAGTGATTCGGTCGTGGCCGGGGTGGGCCGCGCTTGAGCTGCTCCGGGGATGCCAAGCCGTGTTTCTGCGTGACGATCATGGGTTGGGCGGCGGTGGCGGCACTGCCGTTCCGTTCGGCCGCGCGGTCGCCGCGCCGGTTCCGGTGCGCAGCCTGGTCGACGATTGGCTCGATCGCGCCGCCGGTATCGACTGGACGCCGGATCTCGGCTCGCGGATCGGATCGGCCGAATGGTTTCGCGGCGCCGCCACCTGCCTTGCCCTGCTGGGCAGCGCCTGGCTGCTGTCGCCCGGCTTCAAGTCCCGCCCGATCGTCGGCGCGGCGCCCGCGCCGCTGGCCGGCGCGCAGTGGGATGAGGCGCGCACGCAATCGATCGCGCCGATCGCCTGGGGATCGACCACCGGCCGCCATGTCGCCGCCGGCGATCTCGTCGCGCCGCTCGCGGAAACCCCCGAACGCCCGATCGTCGAGCTGACCGCGACGATCGGCCAAGGCGACGATCTGGCCGACGTCCTCGAACGTGCCGGGGTCGGCAATGCCGATGCGCAGCAGGCGGACGATCTCGTCGCGCGCCAGATAAAACTGAGCGATCTCAAGCCCGGCACGCGGCTCGACCTCACACTCGGCCGGCGTGCGAGCAAGACGGTGCCGCGTCCGCTCGAAAAGCTGGCTTTCCGCGCTCGTTTCGATCTCAACCTGACGATCGCGCGGACCGGCGATCATCTCCAGATCACGCCGCAACCCATCGCGATCGATCATACGCCGCTGCGGATCGAAGGGCTCGTCGGATCGAGCCTCTATCGCTCGGCGCGCGCGGCCGGCGTGCCAGCCAAGATCGTCGAGACCTATATCAAGGCGATCGCGACGCGCGTGTCGCTGGGCAGCGATGTCCACGCCAGCGACAAATTCGATTTCATCATCGAGCGCGCGCGCGCCGCAACCGGCGAAGTGCAGCTCGGCCAGCTCGCCCTGGCCGGGCTCGATATGGGCAATCGGTCGATCCAGCTCGCGCGCTGGACGCTTGACGGGCACGATCAATGGTTCGCCGCATCGGGCCGCGGCGAAACGCAGTCACAAGGCGGCGGCTTGCCGGTCGCGGGGCACATCACCTCGCCGTTCGGCCGGCGTTATCACCCGATCCTGCATTATTATCGCATGCATGAAGGCATCGACATCGGCGCGCCTTATGGCACGCCGATCCACGCGACGGCCGCGGGCACCGTCGCCTTTGCCGGCCGCGATAGCGGCTACGGCAATTTTGTTCGGCTCAATCTGGGTCAGGGGCTGACGGCGGGATTCGGCCACATGAGCCGGATCGCGGTGCGCGCTGGCCAGCGCGTCTCGCCCGGCCAGGTGATCGGCTATGTCGGCTCGACCGGCCTGTCGACCGGCCCGCACGTTCATTACGAGGTTCGCCGGAACAATGTGCCGATCAACCCGCTGTCGGTGACGATGGCAAGCGTCGCGCAGCTGGCCGGCGCCGACCTGCGCGCGTTCAAGGCGCGGGTTGCAACCTTGCTCGCGGTCAGGCCGGCGGCGACGGAAGTGGCCGCTCGCTAAGCGGCTAGACCGCCTTCAGCGCACTATCGAAATCCGCGATCAGATCGTCGGCGTCTTCCACGCCGATCGAGATGCGGACGAGATTGTCGGTGATGCCAAGCGCCTTCTTGCGCTCGTCCGCCACCGAGATGTGCGTCATCGCCGCGGGGTGGCTGGCGAGCGTTTCGGTGCCGCCAAGGCTGACCGCGAGCTTGGCGATCTTCAACTGATCGAGGAAGGCGAAACTCTCTTTCTCGCCGCCCTTGATGTAGAGCGAGAAAGTCGACCCGGCGCCCGAGCAGTGGCGGCGATAGATGTCCGCCTGGGCATCGTCCTTGAGAAAGCCGAGATAGCCGACCTTTTCGATTTTCGGATGCTGGCGCAGGAATTCGCACACCTTCGCCGCATTCTCGCCGGCGCGGGTCATGCGCAGCTCAAGCGTTTCGAGGCTGCGCAGCAGCATCCAGGCGGTATTGGGATCGGTGATCGTGCCGATCGTGTTCCGCATCGCGCGGATGACGTCCATGTGCTTCTTGGTGCCGAGCACGCCGCCGGCGACGAGATCCGAATGGCCACCGGCATATTTGGTGAGGCTGTAAACCACGATGTCGGCGCCGTGCTTCAGCGGTTTCTGCCACAAGGGGCCGAGGAAGGTGTTGTCGATCGCGATCGGGGGCTTGTCTTCGCTATCGCCCCAGATGGCGTCCCGGCTGGCGGCGACGGCCTCGACATCGACCAGGGCGTTGGTCGGGTTGGCGGGGCTTTCGAGATAGATGAGGGCAACGCGGCCGCTATTGGCCTCGGCCAGCACGGCGTCGATCTCGGCGCGGCTGGCGCCGGCGGGAAAATCGAGGAAATGGACGCCGAACTTGCCGAGCACGCGGGCGATCAGCGTTTCGGTGGCGGCGTAGAGCGGGCCGGAATGGACGATCGTATCGCCGGGCTTGACCATCGCGAGGAACAGCGTGGCGATCGCCGACATGCCGGATGAGAAGGACAGCGCGTCTTCGGCATCTTCCCAAACGCCGAGGCGATCTTCGAGGATTTCCTGATTGGGTCCGTTGAAGCGCGAATAGACCAGGCCCTCGGCCCCGCCCGGGCGCTTGCCGGTGATCCCCTCGAAATGGCGCTTGCCCGCGGCGGCGTTGGGGAAAACGAAGGTCGAGGTGGCGAAGATCGGCGGCTTCAACGAGCCTTCAGACAGCATCGGATCATAGCCGTGGCCCATCATCAGCGTCGCGGGCTTGAGCTTGCGACCGCCGATCTTGTCGACTTCCGGCTTGGGGTTGCGCCGCGGCGTCGTCCCCGTCAGCTCGACCTCGGTTTCGTCGGTAATATCGGTCATATTCTCTCCAGTGCGAAGACCCGCGCGTCTGGTTGCGCGCGTGCGATGAAGCGGCCTCTAACGGATCACGAGCGCGAGCGCGAGGGCAGTGCGGCAAGCCGGCCCGCCCTCGTTACGACGCGTAAGTTCATGACATTCGGCCAGTCACATTTCGGTCATCAATTGCGCGCATGGCGCCGGCCGAGCGCGCCGCGACAGAGCGCGCGCCGGCCAAAGGGGACTCATGTGTTGAACTATGCCAGCAAGGCGGCCGCGCTCGCGGCTGTCTCTTTCGTTTCGCTCGCCACTGCCGCTCATGCCCAGGACGCGGCGCCCGCCAGCGCCCAAGCGGCGCCGCTTGGCGACATCGTCGTCACCGCCGAGCGCCGTTCCGAAAACCTGCAGAAAGTGCCGATCTCGGTCGGCGTGATGAGCGGCGCCAATTTGCGCGACAACCAGGCCGGCGGCGACGATACGCTGCTGTCGCTATCGGGCAAGGTGCCCAGCCTCTATGTCGAATCGACCACGGGCCGCATCTTCCCCCGCTTCTATATTCGCGGCCTCGGCAACATCGATTTCTATCTCGGCGCGTCGCAGCCCGTCTCGATCATTCAGGATGACGTGGTTCTCGAGCATGTCGTGCTCAAATCGAACCCGGCGTTCGACATCCAGCAGGTCGAGGTGCTTCGCGGGCCGCAGGGATCGCTGTTCGGGCGCAACACCACCGCCGGCATCATCAAGTTCGATTCGAACAAGCCGACGCAGGATTGGGAAGGCCGCGCCTCGGGCTCGTACGGCACTTACAATTCGGTCAATCTCGACGCCGGCGTCGGCGGCCCGATCATCGCCGACAAGCTGGCGTTCCGCCTGTCCGGGCTGATCCAGCACCGCGACAATTGGGTGGACAATGTGTTCGCCGGCCCGTCGGACGACGGCACCGAGACGCCCAAGAAGAACGCGCTCGGCGGCTTCGACGAGCGGGACGTGCGGCTGCAACTGCTGCTGACGCCGAGCGACCGGCTGTCGATCCTCGCCTCCGGCCATGCCCGCGATTACAGCGGCACCTCGACGATCTTCTACCGCCAGTCGATCGTGAAGGGCACCAATGCCGTGCCCGATTCGCTCGATCGCAGCGTCGTTGCGCTCGATGAAGCGCACAACAATCCGCAGGCCTATCACACCTACGGCACCTCGCTAAACGCGGCCTATGATTTCGGCGGCGTCAAGCTCACCTCGATCACCGCCTATGAATCGAGCCACGGCTACAGCCGCGGCGATACCGATGGCGGCGCGGCGGCCAATTATCCGGTCAACGGCGTGCCGAACGGATACGGCGAATCGCAGGGCCGCCTGCGCAGCCTCGGCCAGTTCACCGAGGAAGTCCGGCTGGCGAGCACCGACACGAACCGCTTCAAATGGCAGGTCGGCGGCATCTACTTCGACTCGCGCGACCATACCGAATTCGACCAGCGCGCCTATTTCCTCAATCCGCCGGCGAACAATCCGAACAATTGGGTGCTGCTGCACGACGTCAACACGTCATGGGGCGTGTTCGGCCAGGCCAGTTACAAGCTGACCGACAAGTTCACCATCACCGCCGGCGTGCGCGAAACCAACGACACCAAGAAGTCGCGGCTGCTGAAGACCGCCAACACCGTCGCCAACGTATCGACGTACAAGGGGCGCACCTATGTTCGCCTGTCGGACACGAAGCCGAGCTGGGATGTCAGCGCGCTTTACCAGGCAACGCCGGACATCGGCCTGTATGCACGCATCGCGCGCGGCTTCCGTGGGCCGACGATCCAGGGCCGGTCCGCCGTGTTCAACGCCGATTTCACCACCGCGACGTCTGAAACCAACACGTCCTATGAAGCCGGCATCAAGGCGACGGCATGGGATAACCGCCTGCGCTTCAACGCCGACGGCTTCTTCTACGTGGTCGACAACATCCAGCTCAACGGCAATGACAGCAACGGCAACGGCGTGCTGTTCAACGCCAACAAGGCGCGTGCCTGGGGGATGGAGGCGGAAACCGAGTTCCGCCCGGTGCCGAACCTGCTGCTGACCGCGGGGCTGAGCCTGCTGCACAGCGAGATCGACGACAAGCGCGTCTATGCGCAGGTCTGCGCGCTCAACGGCGTGGTGGTGTGCACGGTCGAAAATCCGACGATCACCGTCAACGGCAACGTCTTTGCCCAGATCAACGGCAATCCGCTGCCCAACGCGCCGAAATACAACGTCAATTTCACCGCGCGCTACGATCAGCCGATCGGCGCGGGCAAGGCGTTCATCGCGACCGACTGGAACATCCAGGGCTATACCAGCTTCGTTCCGTACAAATCGGTCGAATTCACCTCGGACGGCAATTTCGAGGGCGGCGTGAAGATCGGTTACGATTGGAGCAATTACGAAGTCGCGGTGTTCGGCCGCAACATCACCAATGAGAAGAACCTCAAGGGCGTGATCGATAACTATATGGCGGGCGTGTACAACGATCCGCGGATTATCGGCGTTTCCGCCAGCGTTCGGTTCCGCTGATCGAGTGCCGGGCGGCGGCGGATGGCGCCGCCGCCCGGCAGCATGCCGTCAGGCCGGATCGAGCCCGATGATCGCGATCTGGCGACCGTAGCCGGGCTCACCGCGATGCGTGGCGCGGCGATAGCTGTAGAACCGCGCTTCATCGCCATAGGTATCGAGCCCCAGCGCCTCGATCCGGCCGATGCCGGCGATGGCGAGGCGGTGAGCGACATACGCCTCCAGATCGAACTGGAAATGATCGGGGCGGCCGGGCGTGAAGAAGCGTTCGTTGGCCGGATCGTCGGCCTCGAATCGTTGGACAAAAGCGACATCGACTTCGTAGCTCGCGCGCGCGATGCAGGGGCCGATCGCGGCAGTGATCCGATCGCGCCGCGCACCGAGCGATTCCATCGTCGCGATAGCCGAATCGGTAACGCCGCCGATCGCGCCCTTCCAGCCGGCATGGGCGGCCGCCACGACTCCAGCCGCGCGATCGGCGAGCAGCACCGGCGCGCAATCCGCCGTGAGGATGCCGAGCGCGAGGCCAGGCCGATCGGTGACCAACGCATCGCCGCGCGGGCGCAAGCGTTCGGCGATCGGCGATCGCACGG
>JBQCEK010000500.1:0-15215 GCA_051960335.1 Sphingomonas sp. | reverse complement strand
GGCGCTCTTGACCGCGGGATTCTCCGTCGGATTAGCGGGATCGGGCGGATTGTCGGCAATGTCGGTGCCGTACATCAGCCGGTCCTGGTATTTGATGAAAAAGTCGCGGACCTTCTGATAATCGTGGTTCGATTGATATTGGATCTGCGTAATCCGCGCCGCGATATCGACATTGGCGTTGGGGAAGCGATCGAGCCACACCGCCAGCCGAACGACGCTCCATTCCAGGCTCGCCATATGCGCGCCCACGAATGCTAACTTTGGATGGAACGCGACTAAGCGGTCGCGCGCCGCCATCAGCATCTCGTAGCTCGGCTCCTCGGGGTGCAGATACATATAATATTGGGGGTGATCCCTGAAGTAGCTGCGATCGTTGTCGGTCGTCATCTGATCGAGCGGTAGCCAGCAATTGAGCGGTTCGCCCTGATGCGCGATCAGCGGGATGCCGAGCTTCTGGATATGCGCCATCACGCCATCGAAGCGCGGATCGTCCAGGAAGATGTGCTTGCCGTCCTTGTCCTTCACCACCATGCCAATGTTTTTCCACACCTTCACCGCCACCGCCCCCTTGGCGACGGCGGCGTCGATCGCGGCATTGGTGCGCTCCGTCCAGCCCGGCTCGCCGAAGCCCTTCATCGAAAAAGCAGTGGCGAAGTGGAAACGCTTCGCGTCCTCCGATCGATGGCGCATCGCCGCTTCGGCCTGGAGCGGCAGCGGCGGGAAATCTGGGTAATCGACGTTGATCGACAGCAGCTCGAAATTGTCCTTGCGCGCGATATCCAGAAACGCATCGCGGTCGACATTGTCATGAACATGAGCGTCGAACTTGGCGACCCTCGCGAAATCGGCCTCGCTGTAGGTCGTCTGCGCCATCGCGCTGGTGGGTACAATCGCGGCTAGCGCCATCCCCGACAAAAGGCCCGTCATCAACTTATGCATCGCGCGCTCCCGGAAAGACATATAACGAAATATAACGCTCCATTGATATTGCGTTATGTTTCTATTTGCCGCAACTCGTTTGTCGCGCGCGCGGCGCTATGTGATCCCCTTCGCCGAACTGTGGAGTGCGTCATTGCGTGCAAATCGAAACAAAAACGCGTGGAGTGGCGCACGGTTTGTCGCTAGACCGCGGCGTGGAGGAATGATGCGGGATACAAGTCGGCGTCGGCAGGAAATCGTCGGGATGCTCAACGAGCAGGGCAGCGTTCAGGTGCTGGCGCTGTCCGAACAGTTTGCCGTGTCGACCCAAACCATCAGAAAAGACCTCGCCTTTCTTGAGGATCGCGGCGTTTCCGTGCGTTGTTACGGTGGCGCCGTCGCTGCCGGCGTGATCGGTGTGGTGGATGAAGATCCGGTCGATACCAAGCGCGTACTGCGCATGACCGAGAAGGAACGGATCGGCCGGCTCGCCGCATCGATGGTCAAGCCGGGGGACGCGATCATTCTCGATTCGGGTACGACGACGGCGCAGATCGCGCGATTTCTACCGGAAAAGGGCGATATCGTCGTCCTGACCAATGACGCCGGAATCCTTAATCAGTTGATGCGCAAGGATAATATCGAGATCGTGCTGCTCGGCGGACGGTTGCGCCGGAAGAATATGGCGTTCTATGGCGGCCAGACCGAGGCCGCGCTTGATAGCTTGCAGGTGGATCGGTTGTTCCTAGGCGTCGATGGCATCGATTTGCAGCGCGGCATTACCACGCATTTCGAAGCGGAAGCTGCGCTCAATCGCAAAATGGCCCGTGTCGCCCGGGAAGTTATCGCGGTCACCGACAGCAGCAAGTTCGGCCGCACGTGCTTGCACCGCATCATGGGCATCGACGAGGTGAACATGCTTGTTACAGATGCGGGCGCCCCGGAGGAAAGCCTCGAGCAAGCGCGCCGCCTTGGTTGCGCTATCCGCATCGCCGAATAGCGCTGATCAGGCTTTGTCGCGCGGCGCCTAGTTTCGTCCGGCCCGTAACGACGACAGAAAACCCGTGCGCAACTTTGCGATTCAGCTGGCGACCTAGTCAAAAAATTGGACTGGATAGCGTGCCGTCGATCTTGAGCTAGATCGAGATAGCCGAGCCACCACTGCGCGCCCCTCACGCCATCCTCCCAATGCGCGTTGCGGCGCGCAATTCGTCGCGTTCGCTCTAAGCGAGCTCACGCGATTGCACCGGGTCGGCGCTGGCCAATTTGAAGGATGGCCGCTGAACATGAGGCGAAAATCGTGAAACCGGCCACAGCCGAATTCGCCGCAACTCTCCGGCCTTGCCGGCAATAATATCAATGGCAGATGGTGCCGCTTACAGGACTCGAACCTGTGACCCCCGCATTACGAATGCGATGCTCTACCAGCTGAGCTAAAGCGGCGTGCGCCCGGCGTTCGGGCGGCTGGAAGGCGGCGCGATTATCAGGTCGCGCCGCGGCTGACAAGCGGCAAGCCGGCCGCGATAGCTTTACGCAAAGTTTACCACACGGGTGCACAAGGCGAGTTCTGTATTTGGGTTGGACCCTGGGGATTGCGCATGGACACCGCTCGCGGCTTCGATAACGATCGGATCGATACCGACCAGCTTGGCGACGAACATCATTCCGATGCCGGCGAACCGCATGTCGATATCGGGACGGACGAGCGCCGCATGCACGTGCGTGCCTATAATCATTGGGTGACCTTGCTCGATGGGCGGGCCTATCCGTCGATCGAGGATCTCGATCCGGACAATATCGCCGATTTCGGCCCCAACAGCGTGCTGCTGGATTTCACCGGCGGCATCGAGACCCCCCACATCCAGTTTCTTGGCCGCGCGCTGCGCGAGGAATGCGCTCTCGATTCGTCCATCACCAATATTGCCGACGTGCCCAGCCGGTCGCTGCTGTCGCGGCTGACCGATCATTACCTCCAGATCATCGCCAATCGCGCGCCGATCGGCTTCGAAGCCGAATTCGTCGGCGCGCGGGGCAACAACACGCTCTATCGCGGAATCCTGATGCCATTCTCGTCGGACGGCGATGCGATCGACTTCATCTACGGCGTCATCAACTGGAAGGAGATGGTCGACGCCGAAACCCAGGCGAAGCTCGACGCCGAGGTGGACGATTCGGTGCGCAACGCGCCACCGCGCCACGTGCCGACGGCGCCGGTATGGGCCGATGGCCCCGGATCGACGCTGGTCGAACAGGATGTCGTGGTGGAGGAAGACCCGCTGCCGCCCGCGGCATCGCTCGCCGACCGGCTGATGCTTGCCCGCCAGACCGCGGCGGCCGCGCGCGCCGCCGACACGCGCAGCCGCGCCGCGCTATACCGCGCGCTTGGCCGCGCGCACGATTTCGCGCTGGCGATCGATACTGATCGTGAGGCCTATGCCGCCCTGCTCGCCGAATCCGGCATTGTCGCGCAAGACCGTGCGCCGATGACGCCGGTCGTCAAGCTCGTGTTCGGCGCCGATTACGATAAGACGCGACTTACCGAATTCGCCACCGTGTTGGTGCATGCCGCCGACGCCGGTATCGGGCACGGCGAACTCGTCGGCTTCCTCGAAGGCGTCGAAGGGGGCATCAAGGGAGTCGTCAAGGCCGCACGTGCGGCGCGCAGGCCCGCTAAATCCAGGTCGACCGTCGCGCGCGCGCGCGCCGTGCTTGATGCGCGTCCGTCGCTCGCCACCGTGGCGATCGCCACGAGGCTTAAAGCAGGCGAATATGTCACGCTGCTGGCGCGCGCGACCGAAACGGGCGCGCTCGACATCGTCGCCAGCATGGACGGCGACGCGGCGTTGACCGAGCGAGCGATTCGCGCCGTTGCCGGCTGATTCATTCGTTTCACAAGTCCAGCGATAACGCGCAACAAAACCGCTTGGCCGCAGCTCTTTCGCGCAGCATTCGAGCATAATTGCAGGGCCTCTTGAGAAGGCTTTGCGGCGGGCGCATAGCGACGCCCATGTCGATGACCACGCTCAAATCGCTCTCGGACGATCTCGCCAAGCGCCTCATCGAAGGCGCGCTTCCCGGGGAACTTCAAGGCTTCGGCAAGGCCGAGAGGGCGGAGGCGGCGCGGTTCGTCGCGTCCATCGCTGAAATCCGAAAGCCGGGTGAGGCGCGGCTGGCGATCGAGACGCTGCCCGGCGCCGACGAGGGCAAGCGGCGAATGCGGCTGGCGATCGTCAACGACGACATGCCGTTCCTGGTCGATTCGATCGCGGCGACGATTGGCGCGCACGGCATTGCGATCGATCGGATCATCCATCCGGTGCTGTGCGTGGCGCGTGACGAAGGCGGCAAGTTGCAGCGCGTCGGTGGGCGCGAAACCCCCGAATCGATGATCTACATCGAAATGGAGCGTGCCGATGCGCGCGTGCGCCGCGATCTCATCACGGCAATCGAGCATAACCTCGCCGATGTGCGCGCCGCCGTTCGGGATTGGCAGAAGCTGGAAGCCGCGATGGAGGCGGATGCTGTCCAGCTCGGCAAGATTGAGCAGGGCTTTGAAGGCGCGGCCTTGCTCCACTGGTTCCTCGATCGCAACTTCACCTTGCTCGGTCACGAAACCTGGATGCGCGATCAGCGTGCCAGCGCGAAGCTCGGCATCGCGCGCAATCCGCAGGCCGCGCCGATGCTGGCGGATCTGTCGCGCGCGCGCGCTCTCGAATGGTTCGAAAAGGGCGGCGAGGCGCCGCTGCTGCTAAAATCCAATCTGATCTCCACCGTTCACCGCAATGTGCCGCTCGATCTCGCGCTGGTGCCGGTGATCGAGAATGGCAAGGTCGCCGGCCTGTCGATCCACGCCGGCCTGTGGACCAGCGCCGCGCTCAGCGCACCGCCGCAGGCCGTCCCGGTGCTGCGCGCCCGGCTGGCGCAGCTGGAGGCGAAGTTCGGTTTCGATCCCAAGGGCCATACCGGCAAGGCGCTGACTCACGCGCTGACGGCCTTGCCGCACGATCTCGTCACCGCGTTTCAGCCCGATCAGCTGGAAGATCTCGCGCTGACGGCGATGTCGCTTGCCGATCGGCCGCGACCGAAGCTGGTGATAGTCCGCTCTACGCTGGGGCGGCACTTGTTCGCCTTCGTCTGGTTGCCGCGCGACGATCTCACCACCGCGCGCCGCATCGCCATCGGCGAAATGCTGTCGGAGGCGGCGCACGCCGACCTGCTGAGCTGGTCGATCGCGATGGAGGACGGGATCGTCGCGTTGATCCGCTATACGCTCGATCTGCGCGGTGAGACGCGGGTTCCCGATACGGCGGCGCTCGATGCGCGGATCGAGAAGATGCTGCGCGGCTGGCTGCCGGCGATCGAGGCGTCGCTTTCCGATCATGTCGAGCCGGCGCGCGCCGCGCGGCTGGCGCTGCGTCACGCGGCTGCGTTCCCGACCGGGTATCGCAACGCCAATGATGCTGACGAGGCGGCGTGCGATATCCTGCGGCTCGCCGCGCTGGACGGCACCGAGGATCGCCAGGTTCGGCTTTATCGATGCAGCCGGGGCACGCCGCGCCTGAAGATCTATCGCAACGGCGGCCCGATCGCGTTGAGCGATGCGGTTCCTGTGCTGGAGAATTTCGGCTTCCGCGTGATCGAGGAAGTGCCGACCGAACTGGCGGGCGACGAGCGCGGCTTCATCCATGACTTCCTGATTTCGGCCGGCGATGAGAGCATTTGCGACGGCGATCAGGCGGTTCTCGAAGGCGCGATCGCTGCGGTTCTAGAAAACAAGTCGGAAAATGACGCTTTCAACCGCCTGATCGTCGATGCCGGCATGATGCCGCGATCGGTTGTGCTGCTGCGCGCCTGGTTCCGTTATTTGCGGCAGGCGGGGCTGAGCTACAGCCTGGCGACCGTCGTTGATGCGCTGCGCCGAGCGCCCGACGTCGCGGCGGCGCTCATCGCGCGTTTCGAGGCTGCGCACGACCCCGCGCAGAAGAACCGCGATGCTGCGATCGAGGCGGCGCGTAAGGCGATCGATCGCGGGCTCGACGCCGTTGCGGCGATCGACGACGATCGCATCTTGCGGGCGTTTCGCAACGTCGTCGCAGCGACGCTCCGGACCAACGCTTTTGCGCCGGCATCGGAAGAAGCGCTGGCGTTCAAGTTTGACAGCCACCTGATTCCGGGGCTGCCCGCGCCTGTGCCGTGGCGCGAGATCTGGGTCTATAGCCCGCGCGTGGAGGGCATCCATCTGCGCGCCGGGCCGGTGGCGCGTGGCGGGCTTCGCTGGTCCGATCGGCGCGACGATTTCCGCACCGAAATTCTTGGCCTGATGAAGGCGCAGCGCGTGAAGAACGCGGTGATCGTGCCGACCGGCGCGAAGGGCGGCTTTTACCCCAAGCAACTGCCGTCGCCGGCGCAGCGCGACGCGTGGCTGGCTGAGGGCACCGAAAGCTACCGCGTGTTCATCCGCGCGCTGTTGTCGATCACCGACAATATCGTTCAGGGCAAAGTTGTGCATCCGGCGAAAACCGTGATCCACGACGGCGACGATCCCTATTTCGTCGTCGCCGCAGACAAGGGCACGGCAACCTTTTCGGATGTCGCCAATGCCCTGGCGATCGAGCGCGACTTCTGGCTTGGTGACGCTTTCGCGAGCGGCGGGAGCTACGGCTATGACCATAAGGCGATGGGGATCACCGCCAAGGGCGCCTGGGTTTCGGTGCAGCGCCATTTCGCCGAACGCGGCGTGGACGTGCAGAACGATCCCATTCGCGTGGTCGGCTGCGGCGACATGTCGGGCGACGTGTTCGGCAACGGCATGCTGCTTTCCAAGACGATCCGTCTGCAGGCGGCGTTCGATCACCGGCATATCTTCCTCGATCCCGATCCCGATGCGGCGGCGAGCTGGAAGGAGCGCCAGCGGCTGTTCAACTTGCCGCGATCGAGCTGGGATGATTATGACAAGAAGCTGATTTCCAAGGGCGGCGGCGTGTTCGCGCGCACCGACAAGACGATCAAGCTGTCGAAGGAAATCCGCGCGGCGCTGGACATTGAGGCGACCGAGCTGGAGCCTACCGCGTTGATCTCCGCAATCCTCAAGAGCCCGGTCGATCTGATCTGGTTTGGCGGCATCGGCACTTATGTGAAGGCGGCGAGCGAGAACCACATCGACGTTGGCGATCCGGTCAACGATCGGCTGCGGGTCAATGCGGAGCAACTGCGCGCGGTGGCGATCGGCGAGGGCGCCAACCTGGGCGTCACGCAGGCCGGGCGCATCGCGTTCGCGCTTGGCGGTGGACGCATCAACACCGACTTCATCGATAATTCGGCGGGCGTTGATTGCTCGGATAACGAAGTCAACATCAAGATCGCGCTCAACCGGGAAGTGATCGAGGGGCGGCTGAGTTTCGATCAGCGCAACAAGTTGTTGGCGAGCATGACGGACGA
Organism: Sphingomonas sp.; assembly: GCA_051960335.1. Taxonomy (GTDB): domain Bacteria; phylum Pseudomonadota; class Alphaproteobacteria; order Sphingomonadales; family Sphingomonadaceae; genus Sphingomonas. Next base: position 7,859 of record JBQCEK010000500.1, on the reverse strand, counting down.
TGTCTCGCAGCTCGTGCTGGAAGATAATCGCCTGCAAACGCTGGCCTTGTCGATCATGGAAAATCAGGGCGCGGGGGCGCTGCCCAGCTTCGTGCGGATCATCGAGATTTTCGAGACTGCCGGGCGGCTCGATCGCGTGGTCGAGGGTCTTGCCGCCAACGACGATCTGCTTCGCCGCGAGCATGAGGGCAGGGGCCTCACCCGGCCCGAGCTGGCGGTGTTGTTGGCGACCGCCAAGCTGGCGTTGCAGGACGCCATCGAGCAGTCGGGCCTTGGCCTGGATGCCGATCTCGCTAGCGATCTTCATGCCGCGTTCCCGACGGCGATGCGCAAGAAATTCGGCGCCGCGATCGACGAGCACCGCCTGCGCGGCGAGATCGTCGCGACGAAGCTCGCGAACCGTATCGTCAACCGGCTGGGTGTGCTGCACCCGCTCGAACTCGCCGAGGAAGAGGGCGCGTCGGTCGGCGACATCGCGGCGATGTTCGTCGCCGCCGAGCGGCTGTTCGATCTGCCCGCGCTTTGGGCCGAGATCGAATCCGCCGACATGCCGGAAACCGCGCGGATCGCGCTGTTCGATGAAGTCACGGTCGCCGCGCGCTCGCAGATTGCCGATCTGCTGCGCGTCTGTCATCCGGGCGCGGCGCCGGGCGCGGCAATCGCCCGGCTCGCCGGCGGTATCGAGGCGCTCGGCCGTCAGGCCAAGGGACTGTTGCTCGATGAAGCGCGCGCGCATAGCGCGCGAATCGCCGACAGCCTGGAATCGGCCGGCGCACCGAAGAAGCTCGTTCAGAAGGTGGTCCGCCTGTTCGAACTCGATGGGGCCGTCGGCCTTGCCGATCTCGGCCAGCGGCTGGGGCTGGATGAGACGGTGTTAACCCGCGCCTTCACGCGGTTGGGCGCGGCGCTTGGGCTCGATTGGGCGCAATCGAACGCGGCGCGGATCAACTCGACCGATCCGTGGGAGCGATTGCTGATCGCCGGGCTGGCGCGCGACTTCCAGCAGTTGCGGCTCGAATTTCTCGGCCGCGCGGCGGGCGATCCGCAAGCGATGGTCGAGGATTGGCTCGCTGCCAATCAGGCGCGAGTCACGCAGTTCAATCGGCTCGTCGCTCGTGCTCGTCAGGCGCCCGCGCCGAGTGCGGCGATGCTTGCGCAGATCGCCGGGCAGGCGCGCGTATTGCTCGGCCGCTGAACGGTTCACCTCCTCGCCGCGCGAGGAGGGTGTCCGTCAGCCTTGCCGTCGCCGTCGTGTCGCGAGATCGCGACGCCAGGTCCGCGCGCGCCACCACATGATGATGCCAGTCACCGCCAGGGCGGCGGGCAGGATGCCGCCAATGAAGATGATCGCCTGCCATACCTGCCCCATGCCGTCGCCATCGTGAAGCCGGCGCATCACGCCGGACAAGCCGGGGCCGCCATGCGGGCGCGCCGGCGCGGCGGCGATCGCGCCGGTCGCATCGTCGAGGTTCAGCGCCGGCCCGGCCGTGCTGATCGTCCATTGCGGACGCTTGGCATCACTGGGCCAGGAAATCGTCTCGATCGGTGAGGCGGTGGCGCGGCGTGCGGCGTTGATCACGGCCTGCGGCGTCATATGCGTTGTCGAGATCGGCGCCGCGCCGCGCGTGCGCGGCGGGCCGCCTTCGCCGCGTCCAGGCAAAAACACGCTGGGGAAGGAAATCCACGCGCCGGTCAGCGACAGGACGAATAGAGGGACAGCGATCCAGAAGCCGAACAAGTGATGCAGGTTGGTGTCGAGATTGCGGTGGCGGCGCCAGCGCAGCCCCTTGGTCCACCTACCCACCGTCGGCCACCACAGCCAGATGCCGGTGAAGCACGACAGCATCATCGCGACCCCCAGCCAGCCGACGATCGTCCGGCCGATGCCGGGAACGAGCAGGCTGCCGTGGAGCATGTGGATGACACGCAAGGCGCCCGACCGGCTGTCGGCGACGGCGAGGACGCGCGCCGTGGGCGGATCGAGCCACACCGATGTGCGCGCCGGGGGGCCGGGGCGGCGCTTCGCCCCCGGGGTGCTTGCCTGGACGACGATCGGGCCGGCGCCGTTGGGCAGCGCAAGGCTGGCGATAGGGGCGCCGGCTGGTAGCGCTTTGCGCGCGGCGCTCAGATAGGCATCGACGGGCAGCTGCGCGGTGCCGGTAGTGGCGTAGCGCGCAGGGTTGAGCAGGCGATCGACAGGCTTGTCCCAGACGAGCAGCGCGCCCGACAGCGACAGCGGGATGATGAGGACCGCGAGCGCGAGGCCGATCCACTTGTGCACCTGAAACCAGGCGCGGCGGAGCTGGAGCTTGGTCATGGCGGGGCTCGTCAGCAATCCGCCCAGCGGCGGAGGAGGTTGTGGTAGACGCCGGTCAGCTTCACCACGGCGGGATTGGCATGGCCGGCGGTGGCGGCGACGTCCTGAACCGCGCCGTCGAGCTCGAACAGCAGGCGGCGGCCGGCATCGTCGCGGACCATCGACTGGATCCAGAAGAAGGCGGCGGTGCGCTGCCCCCGCGTCACCGGCTCAACGCGGTGAATGCTGGAGGCGGGATAGACGACCATGTGGCCGGCGGGGAGCTTGACGCGCTGTTCCCCGAAGGTGTGCTCAACGACCAGTTCGCCGCCGTCGTAACTGTCCGGGTCTTCGAGGAACAGGGTGGCCGAAAGGTCGGCGCGAACGCGGAAATCGCTGCCCCGGCGGATGCGGACGGCGGTATCGACATGCGCGCCAAACGCCTCGCCGCCCCCATAGCGGTTGAATAGCGGCGGAAAGACCTTGAGCGGCAGCGCGGCGGCGACGAACAGCGGCGCGCGGGCGAGCGCATCGAGGATCAAGCCGCCGGCGGCACGAGCGGCGTCGGACTCCTCGGGAAGCTGGCGGTTGCGCTTGGCGAGCGCGGACTGGTGGCCCGAGGTGGCGTTGCCGTCTGCCCAGTCGGCGGCGTCGATCGTGTCGCGGACGCGGGCGAGCTCGTCGGCGGAGAGAAGGTCGGGAATTGCGATCAGCATGGTGCGGCTCCGCCCATCGCCTGCACCCCGCGCGTCCGAAAGCCCGGGATGCGCGAGGTGGCGAGCCACGCGCTGGCCTTGTCGATGAAGGCGGGCGTCGCCGTCGCCCGCGCGCGGGCGAGCCAGCCGAGCGCCTCGTCGATTCGGCCCTTTTCACCGAGCATCCGGGCGTGGTTGAAGCAGCCGCGGAAATCGCCGCCATGCGCGGCGCGGGCATAGAGGCGCGCGGCCTGCGCCATATCGCGCGGGACGACCCAGCCGTCCTCATGGAAGCTGCCTAGGAAGTTGATCGCCTTGGCATTGCCCAGCCGCGCTGCCTTTTCGAGCCAATCGAGCGCCGCCGCCTTGTCCTCCGACACGCCCTCGCCGAGCGCGAGCAGGGTGGCGTAATTGTACATCGCCCAGTCGAGCCCCTGTTCGGCGGCGAGGCGGAAACATTCGGCCGCGCGATCCTTCATCACCGGCGTGCCCCAGCCGAGATCGTAGCAGCGGCCGACCATGTTGAGCGCCATCACATGATGCTGCGCGGCGGCGCGCTTGAACCAGCCGAGCGCAGCCCCCGCATCGAGCGCCACGCCGTTCCCGTCGAGCAGCATCTGGCCGTAGATGGCCTGCGCCTCGGCAAGCCCCGCCTCCGCCGCGGCGTGAACGAACGCCGCCCGCTCGGCCGGCGGCGCGGCGAGGCGGGCGGCGATCTCGTCAGGGGTGAGCGCGAGGAGAGCCTGCCTCAAAACGTCACCTCTACGGTGCCGAACACGGTGCGGCCCGGCGCGATCGTCGCGTAATGCGAGGCATAAGCCTGGGTGAAATAGACCTTGTTCGTCAGATTCTGCGCGTTGACGCTGAGTCCGATGTGATCGGTCAGCTGATAGCCGACGCGCGCGTCGAAGCGCCAATAGCTCGGGATCTGGCGGAACAGTGTCTTGGTTGCGGGGATGACGGTCACGACGCCCGCGCTGTCCTGCACCGCGCTCACATTGTTCGCATAGCCACCGTATTGCCGGCCGGTGTAGAACGCGCCACCGCCGATCTGCAGCCGCTTGGTGGCTTGCAGCGTGGTCCACAGCGTGAAGCTGTTCTTTGCCGTATTGGGCGCCTGCTTGCCGGTGCTGACCGACGGCACGAGCACGGCCTGCGCCGCTTGCCCGCCCACCGCGGCGGCCGTCAGTGCGGTGAAACCGCCGTCGGTGATTACCGGATCGAGGAACGTGTAGCCGCCGAACACGCTCCAGCCCGGCAGGATCTGGCCATTGTCGGTCAGTTCGATACCGCGGATTCGGGTCTTGCCGATATAATCGACATTGCCGTCGGCGCCGGTCACGCGGGCGTTCGCGGTTTCCGTCTGGAAAGCGGCAGCGGTGAGCGCGAGGCGATCGTGAAAGACATTCGTCTTGGCGCCAATTTCATAGGATTTGGTCTTCTGCGGCTTCAGATCGTCGGGATCGATCGCCGCCTGCCCGCGACTTGGGGTAAGCGCATTATCCTCGCGTCCTTCGCCCAGCAGGCTGTTGGGGGGCGTCGCCGAGGTGGCGTAGGAAGCATAGAGGCTGATGTCGCGCGCTGGCTTGAAGACGAGGCCGGCCTGCCAGTTGAACAGATCGTCGGTCCGCTTGAGCGAGGTCGTCGGCGTACCGGCGGTCTGCTTCGATTCGAAATGATCGAAGCGCGCGCCGAGGTTGACGATCAGTTGCGGGATCAGTGTGATCGAATCGAACGCATAGGCGGCGAGCGTGTGGGCATCGTTCTGCGTTTCCGATGTCGGGCCGGCCTTGACGATCGGCGTCGGATTGCCGTTCGCATCGCGGTTCACCCACGGCGCGTACGGGTTTGGATCGAACAGGCTGGTGCAATAGCCGGCAGCGATGTCGTCGGCGTCGCAGCCAATCGCGGCGCTCTGCCCCGATGTGGCGACATACGCCCCCTTGCGCGCCTGCTCCCAAGAAATCTCGGTGCCGACAGCGAAACTGTGTTCGATGCTCCCGGTCTTCACCTTGCCGAACAGATCGGTCTGGTTGACGATGCTTTCGTCATAGCCATAGCGCGTCTTGCCGGCATGCCAGACATAGCCGCCCGCCGTCGCCGGGTCCGACGAGTCCGTGCCATAGACGTTGCCGCGGCTGTCATCGGGCACGGTGAAGATGAAGGATTGATCGTTGCGTGACCAGCGCGAGGTGTTGCGCAGCGTGATGCCGCCGAAATCATGCTCGACGCGGATGGTGCCCTGATCGGTGGTGGTGTCGCGGAAATCGCGCGCGGCGAGCCCGTAATAGGCGTCACGCGAAACATGGCCGGTCGCCCCGGAGATCAGCGTGATGTCGCCGACCGCCGGTTGCGTGTGGATGTCGCCCGTGCCGGGCGCATTGCCGATCGTGTAGAGATAGGGGATGCCGCTGTCGGGCAATTCGTGGCTGGTCAGGTGATAATAAGCGATGGTCAGCCGCGTCGGGGTGCCGAGGCCGATCGATAGCGACGGAGCGACGCCCCAGCGCTTCTGCCAGATCGCGTCGCGGCCCGCGACATCCTGATCGTGCGCCATCCCCTCGATGCGCACGGCGATCGTATCGCCCAGGCGGTGGTTCACATCGAACGTGCCGCGCTTGTAATCGGCATTGCCGTAGCTGAGATCGACGGTGCCGAAATCGGCGAGTTCGGGCAGTTTGGAAATGACGTTGATCGATCCGCCCGCCGATCCGCGCCCGCCCAGCGTCGAATCGGAACCGCGCACGACCTGCACCGAATCGACGGCGAACACCTCGCGCGTTTGTGAGGCGGGATCGCGCACGCCATCGACGAAAGTCGATCCCTGGCTGTCGAAGCCGCGGATGAACGGCCGGTCCCCGATCGGGTTGCCGCCCTCGGCCGCGCCGAAGGTGATGCCGGGAATCGTGCGAAGCGCTTCTTCCAGCGTCGATGCGCCGGTTTCCTTGATCACCTGTGCAGGCAGCACGACGACCGAGCGCGGCGTATCGATCGGCTTGGCGACATCCTTCGCGCCCTGCCGCGCCCGCGCCCCGGTGACGAGAATATCGTCGCGCGTCTGCACCTGCCCGGGATCGTTGGCGGCGGGATCGGCGGGGGCGGGTGCCGGCGTCTCGCCGAATGCCGGGCCGGAAATGAATGCCCCGACACAGCTCAGCGCCAGAAAGGCCGGCGTGGCGGCGGCGCGAGGGCTTGCGGCGGTCGATGGCATGAGAATGTCCCCTTCGTTGATCGAAAGGGATCGCTATTGAGAGTCGTTCGCAGTGTCAACGCTATTGCGAATAATTCTCACATTTATGCGCGAACAACCATGTCCGGATCGCGCTGGCGAGATTGGGGGGATCGTCAGCCGTCACTCGCAAGGCGTCTATCTGGGCGACGATCGCGTTGAGCGGCAGCGCTTCCGCCGCCGCCGCCGCTTCCAGCGCTCGCCAGAAAATGGGTTCGAGGCTGATCGAGGTCTCGTGCCCGGCAATCGTCACCGACCGCTTCACCGGGCCCTGAAAACCACCCGGCGGCGCGACGGGGCCGGATCGCGGGGAGGATGAAGCAAGCGACATGGCGCTTTATCCGTTCAACAGCGGCAGGCCATCCATCACGGCAGTCAGCGCCAGTGCCGTCTCCCGTTCCATCGCGCTGTGGCCGGCGTTGGTGATGACGAATGTATCGGGCGCGGCATCCACGGCATCGAGCGCGGCGACAAGGCGTGATGCCTGGGTCAGTGGGCAAACGAGATCGAAACGGCCGTGGACGATGTGGATCGGCGTGCGAGCCAGCGTGGCGGCGTGGCGCACGATATGATCGGGTTCCATGAACAGAGCGTTCGCGAAATAATGCGCCTCGATCTGCGCGAAGCTGAGCGCGAAAGCCGCCACGCCGAACTTCCCCTCGTCGGATTCGTCGGGGATCATGTTGGATATTGTGCCTTCCCACACCGACCAGGCGAGCGCCGCCTCGAGCTGGCGCTGCCGTTCGGCGTCGTTCGACGGCGCCATGTCGAAGATCGCCTTATATGCCTTCATCACGTCGCCCCGGTCGTGCGGCGCGATCGGGGCGAGGAAGCGCGCCCAGGCGTCGGGATAGCTGACATAGGCGCCGGGCTGCGTCAGCGCATAGGGCGCCTCGGCGAAGGTCGCGGCATTGCCCTGGTACATGAAATGCAGATCCTCCGGCGCGCCGAGGAAGATGCCGCGCAGGATGAGGTTAGCGCATTGGTCCGGGTGAGCGATGCCGTAAGCCATCGCCAGCGTGCTGCCCCAGCTGCCGCCGAAGACGTGCATCCTGCCCTCGATGCCGAGCGCGTCGCGAAGCCGATTGATGTCTTCGATCAGGTGCGCGGTCGTGTTGTTGGCCAGCGCCGCGGCCGGGCCGTCGGCGGCGACCGTCGGCCGGCTCTTCCCACAGCCGCGCTGATCGAACAGGATCACGCGGTAGCGCGCCGGGTCGAAATAGCGCGCCATTACGGGGCTGCACGCGCCCCCCGGCCCGCCGTGCAGCACGACGACGGGTTCGCCAGCCGGGTTGCCATATTCCTCCCAGTGAAGGTGATGGTCCGGCGCATGGGCCACCTGCAGCAACCCCTCGCTTCGCGCGTTCGCCGGGGGATAGCGCCATTCATCGCCAATCTTGCTGCTGTGCTGAAGCGCGGAGAAATCCATGGTCATATCCTGTCGAAGAACCCGGTTATGGCGGATCGCCGAAACGGCAGCGGTCGGGGGCAAGTTTGCGCGTGAGGGAATCCGCCGTTTGCGCTATTCCTTGTCGAACAGTGCGGCGAGCTGTTCGATGATCGTGCCGCCCAGCTGTTCGGCATCCATGATGGTGACGGCGCGTGTGTTATATCGCGTCACGTCGTGGCCGATGCCGAT
>JBQCEK010000499.1:0-3612 GCA_051960335.1 Sphingomonas sp. | reverse complement strand
TAGGCCGCGACCATCGCCGTGGCATGGCCGGGCATGTCGATCTCGGGCACGATCGTCACATGATGCGCGGCGGCATAAGCGACGACGGTGCGAATGTCCGCCTTGCTGTAATAGCCGCAATAGCGCGTCGGCTTGCCCGTCGCTGGATCGGTGCCGGCCGCGCCCGCTTCCTGCCGACAGCTACCGATTTTGGTGAGGCGCGGATAGCGATCGATCTCTATCCGCCAGCCCTGATAGTCGCTCAGATGCCAATTCAGGGTGTTGAGCTTGGCCAACGCCATCCGGTCGATCAGCTGCTCGACATAGGCGACCGGTTGGAAGTGTCGAACCGAATCCAGCATCACCCCGCGCCAGCCGAACGCCGGCTCGTCGGCGATGGTGACGGCAGGGACGCTGCCATCCTTGCTCGATGCGATCAGCTGCCACAGCGTTTCCGCGCCGTAATAAAGCCCGGCGTCGCTCGCGGCGGAAACCGTGGCGCCAGCGGGCGTTACCACCAGCCGATAGGCGTCCGCGCCCTTTACCGACGCATCCCGCCGGAATCGTATCGTCCCCTTGGCCGAAAAGCAGAGCGCCGGCCCGCCGCTCCGCGTGACGAGATCGCGAAGCCTGTTGCCCGCTTCCCTTCCGCCTTCGTCCGAAACCGAAATCGCAGCGCCGGCAACCGCAAAGCGGCCCGCTGCCGTCTCCACCGATGCAGGCATCGGCAGCAGCGGCAACGGGCCGGCGGGCGCTGCCCGCGCCGCCGCGGGCACCATCGCGGCGATCAGGGTAAGCGCCAGAATTCCACGCATCAGACAAACCTCACGAGCGTCGCGCCGATCGAACCCATACCGCGAAACGACGCGCGGTCGTCAATCGCGGCGTGCCACGGCCCGTCCGCAGCTCGAAAAGGGGCGGCATCGCCACGGGCTAAGCGATGCCGCCGATCCTGCGATTAGAAGTTGAGATTAACCGTGGCCAGGAACTTACGCCCATTCTTGTACACGCCGCGCGCGAGCAGCGGGGTGTTGGCATAAGCGTAATATTGGCTGTCGGTCAGGTTCATGCCGGATAGAGTCAGACCCAGATATTTGGTGAAGTTGTAGGTCGCCGAAACGTCGAGATTGTCGCTCGAGCGCACGAACATATTGTCGCCGCGATCGATGCCGGTGAAGTATTTCGACCGCCAGGTGTAGGTACCGCGCAGCGACACCGGCCCCTTTTCGAAGAACGGGCTGACGCTCACCTGATGCTTGGAATTGTACGGCAGCGCCTGTCCGTCGCTGCCATGCGCATCGGCATAGGTGTAATTGGCGAGGATGCCGAAGCCGAAGGGCAGATTCTGCTGATAGGCGACCGCGAAGCCCTTCGATGTCGCCGCGCCGGCGTTATAGGGGCGGCTGATCTGATAGGTCGTCACCATGTGCTGTGACTGGTTGTAATAATCCTCGGGTGCGGTGCGTTGCAGGATGTAGTTGCCGATATCCTTGTAGAACAATTCGCCGGCGATGATCGAATTATGCGTCGGATAATATTCGAGCGATGCGTCGTAATTGGTCGATTCGTAAGGATCAAGCTTGGGGTTGCCGCCGCCGCCGGTCAGAATCTGATCGGATAGCCAGAAGTAATTGGTCATATCGGCATAATTGGGACGAGCGATCACTTCCGAAGCGGCGAAACGGAAGATCAGATTGTGCTCCAGGTTGATCGCTACGTTCACGCTGGGCAGCACGTTGCGATAGCGCTTGGTCGTGCTTTGCCACGTCCAATCGCCTTCCGATGCGCAGGGCGCGCCGGGATTGCAGACATAGCCTCCGCTGACGCTCTTGGTGCCGACATAGCGCGCGCCGACATTGCCGCGCAGCGCGCCCTGTTCGAAGTTCACCTGGGCATAAACGGCGTTGACGTCTTCCTTCACGTCCCAATTGCCAGCGGTGAATTCAGCCGCGGCGAATTTGGACGGCTCGGGGAGCGATGCGCCGGCCGGCAGCCAGCTGCCGCCTTCGACGTAATCGACCATCGATCCGCCATCGATCGTGAAACGGCCGGTCATCTGGTCGTTGAGCCCGTCGAAACCGCGCAGATAGTTGGAGCCGGCGCCGCTGGGGTCGAACAGCGACGCCGGCGCGCTGACGCCGGTCACCGCGATGCCGGCATATTCCTCGCTAGTCTCGTGATGGCGCCATTTGTAGCCGACCTGGATGCTCTTGAGCGAGCTGTCGAATTTGAGCGTGATGTCGCCCTGCGCGTAATCTTCCTTGTCGCGCGTCGGCTTGTCGACAAGGTTGCCGCTCCAGCCCGGATCGGTGGCGAAGGCGTCCGGATTACCGAGCACGTTGCCATTGGCATAGCTGATCGTGCCAGGCACCTTGGGCGCCCCGCTGATATCGACGGTGTAATCGGCCCAGTTCAGGAATTCGAGGAACACCTGGTGCTTGGAGCCGCCGTTCGCCTTGGTCGTGCCGGCCTCCAGATTGATGTCATAATGCTCGTCGTTCCACTCCGCCTTGCCGTGCCAGGTCTGCGAATGCATCGCGGCGATGCGATACTGCGCGTCATAGACGGATAGCGCGTGCTTGAACGTCGCGCTGGTGACGATGCCGTCATTGACGGACAGCCCGGTCAGCGCCCCGGCGCTATTCCAGGTGTTGCCGGGGAAGGCGTATTCGGACTGGTTGAAGTTGTTGTAATTGGCGTCGATGCGCAGATAGTCGCCGGTCAGCGTCAGCTTGTCGACGGGTTTCCATTGGACGGTGCCCGAATAGGTCTTCCGCTCGCGGGTCTGTTCGAAATAGCTGGTGCCGAAAGCGTTGGGGAAGCGCGCATCGGGATTGGCGAGCAGCGTCGTCGCGCATTCGCCGGTGCAATTGCCGGTGGTGATGGAGCTGACGCCGCCGTCGTTATTGCCGTTCCAGAAGCTCGCGGGGATCGTGCCGTAGCTTTCCAGCCCGTCGCGCCGCAGATGATCCTTAAACCGCTGGAACGAGGCGAGGACGCCGAACGTATCCGCCTCATTGTGCCAGCTGAGCAGCGCCGAGCCCTGGATATCGCCCTTTTTCACGCGGTCATTATATTGATAGCCAAGCTGAACCGCGCCGCTGAGCGGTTTCATGTCGAGCGGCCGGCGGGTGACGACGTTTACCGTTCCGCCGATCGAGCCTTCGTCGATCCGCGCCTCGGGCGATTTGTAGACGTCGACCCGGTCGATCAGCTGCGGGGCGAGCAGCGCATAGTTAAAGGTGCGCCCCGGCGAGTCGAGGATGAACCAGTCGGCCGACGCCACCGTCTGGCCGTTGAGCAGCGTCCGGTTGAGCGCGGGATTGGTGCCGAGGATCGACACCTTCTCGCCCTGGCCGAACTGGCGATCGACGGTGACGCCGGGAATCAGCGTCAGCGCCTCGGCGACGTTGGTGTTGGGAAACTTGCCGACATCCTCGGCCGAGATCGAGTCGACGATCGCATTGGCATTGCGCTTGGTTTCAAGTGCGGCCGCCAGAGATGCGCGGATGCCGGTGACGACGATGTCCTGCGATTGGTCGTCGGCGCCTTGATCGGTCGCCGCTGTGGTTTGAGTTGTGGTGGCGTCGGCGGTGTCCTGCGCGTAAGCCGGCGCGGCAATGGTCAGCGCCA
>JBQCEK010000498.1:0-2024 GCA_051960335.1 Sphingomonas sp. | reverse complement strand
CCCATCCCAGATTGGGCGCGCCGGCGCGCGTCATGCCGACATGAAGCAGCACGAACAGCGCGCCGAGCGCGGCGAGGATCGCAACTGTCGGCAGCCGTCGCCAGTCGATCGCCAGCGTGATGAACGGGAACGCCAGATAGGCGGCAAATTCGACGCTGATCGACCAGGCGGGATCGTTCCAGGCAAGGCCCTGAGTGAAGCCCCAATCCTGCATCATCAACACATTGATCGGGAGTTGGTCGAACGGGAAATCCACCGGATTGCCGCGCCCGGTTGCGAGCAGCAGCAGCGCCAGGGCGACCGCGACGCCCAGCATGGCCATATGCAGCGGCCAGATGCGGGCGATGCGGCGCTTCAGGAAGGGGGGAATGCCCGCCAGACCTTCGCGCCGGAGCCGTTCGCCATAGGTGAGCCAGATGACGAAACCCGAGAGCAGGAAGAAGAAGTCGACGGCCAGATAGCCCTTGCCCAGCACGCCGACGACGTTGGCGGGCAGAAACGCGCAAGCCAGGCGGATATGGAACAGCACGACCATCCAGGCGGCGATGCCGCGCACGCTGGTGAGCGCGCGAAGCTCCGGATGCGCGGTCAAGACAGCGCCGCCAGCGGTTCCAGCGCACGGCGCGCCATCGGCCGCCACGCGGTTTCCTTGCGCTTGCGGGAAAGATACGTGTCGAGCCCGATCTGCGCGCCGATCAATTCGAAAACGAACGGCTGGAAGGCGATCGCGATGAACGCGGAACCGAGCAGATAGACGAGATGGGCCGATTGCAGCGCGCTCGCCAGCGGGGCGATCCATGCCTCGGTCGGATCGCTCGATTTGCGATAGCGCCGGCGGATCGCCTCCATCCGGATGAGGCCGATCAGGTTGATCGCCAGCCATAGTGCGAGGCCCGGATAGCCCTGTTCGCCGAGCATCTCGAAGTAAGCGCTGTGATAGGCGCGCGCCTTATCGACCTGCAGCGTCTTGTCGACCGTCGCCTGATCGCCGTGATCCTTCACTGCGACCGTGTCGTATCGGATGTGGTTGCCGCGATACGCCTCGAAACCCCCGCCGAACGGATGTTGCTTGGCGTAAGCGATCGTCCACTGCCACACGGCGAGCCGGGTCGAGGCGGATTCGTCGGCCTGGTAGCTCTGGATCGTGCTCATCCGTTGGGTGAAGGCGGCGGGCAGGAACGGCACGGTGATCGCGCCCGCTGCGCCCAGCGCGACGAGATAGAGCACGCGCCGCTTCACGTTGCGCAGCATCAGCACCGCGAGCAGGCCGATGCACAGCAGGCCGGTGCGCGTGGAGGTGCCGATCGGGATCAGCAGGCAAGAAAACACCAGCGCGTAGCAGAACAACTTCACCCGCCAATCGGGCTTGAACACCGTGCCGAACCGGGTGAACCACAGGATCAGCGGGATGATCGCCACCGCGACGGTGGAGATGGTGCTGCCCTCATACAGGCCCGAATTGCTCGTCACCATCAGGTTGAGCTCGCCATATCCGCCACCGCCGGACGCGAGCGTCTTGATCCCGCCGACGATGATGATCGAGGCGGCGGAAAGGATCATGAACAGCAGCAGCGATTCGATGCGCAGCTTCGTCCGCAATGTCAGCGGCAGGAACATCGCGAAGGCCAGCGACTTCCACGCCCAAGCCCATTTATCGAGCGCGGGCAGCGGAAAGTCGGCATGCATCGTGGTGATGCCGCAATAGATCAGCAACAGCAGGATCAGGAACTGCCGCGGCGCGACTCGCGTATCGCGCTTGTCGTCGAACACCGCCCAGCCGCCGACCGCCAGCAGCACCGCGATCAGCGAGATCGGCACCGAATTGAGCAGCAGATAGGTCAATCGCTGCGGCGAGACGATATCGATGTAAATATACGCCAGCACGAACAGGAACGGCCGCCGCAGGCCCATGCCGAACAGCGCCACCAGAAAGCCGATGAAAGCGAGATCACGCACGCGGATCGTCCCCACGATTGCGCGGCGATTCGTCGTCGAGATCGGGGCGGCGCAGCAGCAGGAACGCC
>JBQCEK010000497.1:0-6160 GCA_051960335.1 Sphingomonas sp. | reverse complement strand
CACGGCCGCGCGATCGACGCTGGCGATGCCGTCGCGGGCTGTTCCGTTCACATCGTCACCGAAGAGCTCGACGCTGGCGAAGTGCTTGGCCAGGCCGAGGTGCCGATCGAGCCGGGCGACACCGCCGAAACCCTCGCCGGGCGCGTGCTCGCGGAAGAGCATCGCCTTTATCCCAAGGTTCTGGCAGACTTCGTCGCACGATGAGCCCCGATCCCGCCGCCACGCTCGACAAGGTCCGCGCGCTCGCGCTGGCGCTGCCCGAGGCGGCCGAGCGCGCGTCGCACGGTTCGCCGGGCTTCCACATCGAAAAGGGCAAGTTCTTCGCCTATTTCTGGCACAACCATCATAGCGACGGCGAGACGGTGGTGATCGTCAAGACCAGTGATCGTGAGGAACAGGCGATGCTGATCGAGATCGACCCCGATTGCTATTACAGCCCGCCCTATCTCGGCCCGTCGGGATGGGTGGCGATGCGGCTCGACCGCCCCGACACCGATTGGGACCGCGTTGCCGATCGCATCGCGCAGAGTTGGGAACTCGTCGCCCCGCGGCGCTTGCTGGAGGCCGGCGGCCGATGACCAGCCATCAGGAGGACCCCACGCCCCCCGAAACCCCTGCCGAGCGCGCCGAAGCCAAGGCCGAAGCCGCCGCCACGCGCCGCCGCTGGCTGACGCTGGCGGAGATCGTCGCGATTGCCGGCGTCATCATCGCCGGGCTCACCTTGTGGAACAACTGGCAGGGTCGCGAAGCCGACCAGGCGGAACAGCGCGCCGCCGCCGCCCAGGCCGCCAGCGCCGCGCGCGCCGGCAGCGTCGTCACCCTCTCGGCGACGCCGAAGCACGATGGCGAAGCGCTCGCGCTCAAGGATCCGCAGCACAACATCCAGAGCATCGAGGTCCGCTTCCCGACCGCGCTCGGCGTCGCCCCGCAATCGAGCACCGTCGATCTCGCGATCGAATCGGGATGGTTCGATTCGGCCTTGCTAGACGCTATTGCCAAAGGGCCCGCCGATCAGAGCGGCCGCCTGCCCGTCCTCATCACCGCCGATTATTGGGATGGCGAACAGCATATGACTGACAGCGCGGTCTACGATGTGATCTGGCAGACGCACGGCCGGCTGCTGCGCGGCCGTGCGCTGGAATTGAAAGGCATCGTCCTCGAACGCCGCCACGGCGCGACGCAGGCCGCGGTCGATTCGCTGTGGGCCTCGGTGAAGCCCAAAACCTAAATGCTCCGTCACCCCGGGCTTGACCCGGGGTCCCGCTTCTTCTGCGAGCCGAGAAAGACAGCGGGACCCCGGCTCAAGGCCGGGGTGACGAAGAAGTCAAATCTCCCGCGCGTAAATCGCGTCATCGTGCCAGGTCTCGCCGACGAGAAACCGCCGGTCCCCCGCCACGACGAACCCCTGCCGCTCGTAAAACGCCCGCGCCCGCGCATTGCCGCCATAGACGCCGAGCAGCACGCGGCGCTTCCCCATCGCCCGCGCATCCGCGAGCGCGCGCTCCAGCAGTTCGGCGCCGAGGCCCGAGCCGTGCAGCCGCGACAGCATGTAGATTCGCCGCAGCTCGATATCGTCCGCGCCCAGCTCGATCGGCAGATCGGGCGTCGTCAGCACACTATAGCCCAGCGGCGCGCCGCCGTTCGCCGTCTCGGCAAGCGTCACGACGCTGGCGGGATCGTCGATCCACGCCGCGAACTTGTCGGGCGTGTTGTTCCTGGCGCAATGCGACACGATGTCGCGCCCACTCAAGATGCCGGCAAAGGCATCGAGCAGCGTCGCCCCGGCAACCAGCGACAGCGCGGCGGCGTCATCCGCCACCGCGCGTCGCAAAACCGGCTTCAGATCAGCCGACAATTTCTTCGGGCTTGAAGAAATAGGCGATCTCGATCGCCGCATTCTCGTCCGAGTCCGAACCATGCACCGAGTTCGCCTCGATCGATTCGGCGAGTTCCTTGCGGATCGTGCCGGCATCGGCGTTTTCGGGGTTGGTCGCGCCCATGATGTCGCGGTTGCGCTGGACGGCATTCTCGCCCTCGAGCACCTGCACGACGACCGGGCCGGAGATCATGAAGCTGACGAGATCGTTGAAGAACGGCCGCTCCTTGTGGACGGCGTAGAAGCCCTCGGCCTGCTCCTTGGTCATCTGGATGCGCTTCGAAGCGACGACGCGCAGGCCGGCCTCCTCGAGCATCTTGGTGACGGCGCCGGTCAGATTGCGGCGGGTGGCATCGGGCTTGATGATCGAAAACGTCCGGTTCGCGGCCATGGCCGTGCGGCTCCTGCTATTGGATTGTGATTGGGATGGCGCCGCCCTAGTCGGACGCGAGCGCTTGTGCAAGCTGCCTACTCTCTGTGACGTTACGCAAGCTGCTCCCAGCCGCCACCATCGGATTGCTTCCAATAGCGCCGCTCGACGCCTTCGCGATCGGCCAGCGCCTTCCACGCCTGCCGCGCTTCGACGATTCGCTCCTCGTCGAAGAAGTGGAAGGCGCGATCGAAGCCGAGCGCCTCATCGCGCCACACGCCGTCCGCGATCGCCAAATGGCGCGCCCCATTGGTCGCAGCGATCGCCGCCGACAGCAGGATCGGCTGCGCCGCATCACGTTCACCGCCGGCGCTGGCGTGCGGCAGAAAACTGTCCGCGCGCCACGTCCACAACAGCTTGTCGAGGGCCGGCAAGCGCGCCGCATCAGCCACGATCAGCAACCGCCCGCCATCGGCAAGCACGCGCTCGGCGATGCGCGGCAATACCCTTTCGATCGGAGCGGCGGTGAGATGGTAGAGATCGACCTGCATACCCGCGTCATCCCTGCGGACGCGGGGACCCATCTCCCACCGCCAGCGCCAAAAGCAACTGCCGTGGGCGACGATGAGACACGAGATGGGCCCCCACGTGCGCGGGGGTGACGGCCCGTCTGCTCACTTCTCCGCGTTATCCCGCACGAAGCGATCGAGCACGCGCACGCCGAAGCCGGTCGCGCCCTTGTCGAAGGTTGCGCCGGGCTTGTCCGCCCACACCATGCCGGCGATATCGAGATGCGCCCAACGCACGCCGTTTTCGATGAAGCGCTGCAGAAACTGCGCCGCGGTGATCGATCCAGCGCCGCGCGGGCCGACATTCTTCATGTCGGCGATCGGGCTGTCGATCAGCTTGTTGTACTGATCGTTGACCGGCATCCGCCACAGCTTGTCGCCCGACGCAAGTCCCGCCGCGAGCAATTGATCGGCAAGCCCGTCGTCATTCGAGAACAGGCCGCCATGCTCGTTGCCCAGCGCAATGATCATCGCGCCGGTCAGCGTCGCCAGATCGACGATCGTCTTGGGGTGATAGGTGCGCTGCACCCAGGTGAGCGCATCGCACAGCACCAGCCGCCCTTCGGCATCGGTATTGATCACCTCGATCGTCTGGCCCGACATTGAGGTGACGACATCGCCGGGGCGCTGCGCATTGCCATCGGGCATGTTCTCGACAAGACCGCACACGCCGATCACATTGGCCTTGGCCTTGCGCATCGCCAGCGTCTTCATCGCGCCCGCCACCGCGCCGGCGCCGCCCATGTCCCACTTCATGTCTTCCATGCCGGCGGCGGGCTTGATCGAAATGCCGCGGGTGTCTACGGTGACGCCCTTGCCGACGAACGCGATCTCGGGATCGCCCGCGCCCGCGCCATTCCATTTCAGCGCCAGCAGCTGCGGCGCGCGCCGCGAACCCTGGTTGACGCCGAGCAGCGCGCCCATGCCGAGCGAGCGCATCTCCTCTTCGCCGAGCACGATGATCTCAAGCCCAAGCCCCTCCACCGAGGCGCGAACGCGCTCGACGAAGCTTTCGGGATAGATGATGTTCGCCGGCTCAGCGACCAGCTCGCGAGTCAGCGCCATGCCCTGCGTCACCGCATCGACATCGGCCCATGCCGCCTCGGCACCATCGGGCGCGCCGGCGAGCGTGACCGCCTTCAGCGTCGGCTTCTGCTTTTCGGGCAGTTTCGTGCGATAGATGTCGTAGCGCCATGCGCGCTGCGCCACCGCCGCGACGAAGCGAGCGACGGCCTTGGCGGTCGGCGCGCCGCCCATCGCGGAAAAATCGACCGTGAGCGCGGCCACGCCCGAGGTCAGGAACCGAGCGGTCAAGGCGCCGCCGGCGCGTTCGTAATCCGCCTCGCCGCCATTGCCGACACCGAGCAGCACGATGCGGCGAACGTCGCCATTCGCGGCCACGAACGTCTCCGAAATCGCGCCCGCTTCTCCCTCGAAGCGATTGGCGCGCGCCGCGCCCAGGATGGTTTGCTGGTCGGCCGCGGCGATGGCGCCGAATGAGAGCCGGGAAAGCCCATCCTTTTCAACGGGAAGGACAAGCACGCCGGCATCGGCGGCATGGGCGGCGAACTGAATCTGCATCAATACCTCGAATGGTTCACGAAACGGTGATGATTCGCTCTCTAGGCGTTCGAACTGCCGCTGGCAAAGCGACGCCAGCCGATTGCAGGAGCGCGTCGGCGATGCGATAGGGCGGCGTCACCGTCACCGGATCGGTGCGTGTGGAGAGTTACGAATTGAGCCGTCGCGACATGATCCTGTGCTGCACCATGCCGTTGGCTCTGGTCGCCGCGACATCCGCGCGCGCGCAGGATTTGCAGGACCGCGGCCCCCCGCCGCCGCCATCCGCGACGGCGCTGCCAAGCGATCCGAACCAGGTGCAGTTCAGCGCCGACGCGCTCGAATATGACAACAATACCGATGTGGTGACGGTGAATGGCGACGTGCGGATGTTCCGCGACGGCAACCGCCTGCGCGCCGACAAGGTCGTCTGGAATCGCAAGACGGGCAAGGTCACTGCAACCGGCAATATCGCCGTCACCAATCCCCAAGGCGACGTGGCCTATGGCGATTCGATCGAGCTGACCGATTCGTTGAAGGACGGGATTGTCCAGAACGTCCTGATCGTGCTCGAACAGGGCGGGCGGCTCGCCGCCAAACAGGGCACGCGGCAGACGGACGGCGTCGTCGATCTCGATTATGCGGCCTACACACCGTGCCAGGTCGCGACGTCGAGCGGCTGCCCCAAGAATCCGTCGTGGAAGATCACCGCGGTCAAGGTCACCTACCGGCCGGACAAGGAGCGCATCTACTACAAGGGCGCACAACTTCACCTGTTCGGGCTGGCGGTGCCGGTGCCGTCGTTGTCGAACCCGGTCGGCAGCGACGCCTCCAGCGGCTTCCTGGCCCCCGATTTCCAGCTGAACCACACCAACGGGCTCCAGATCGGGATGCCCTATTACTTCCGGCTCGCTCCCAATCGCGGGCTCACGATCGAACCCTATGTCTTCACCAACGCGCTGCCGATGCTTTCGGCGGACTATCGATCGCTGAGCGAAGACGGCGCCTTTCGCATCACCGGCTACGGCACCTACAGCCGCCAGAGCGACGATTTTCCCGGGGTCACGACCGCGGCATCGAGCAGCAACCAGTTCCGCGGCTATCTCGATGCGTCGGGCCGTTTCCAGCTCGATCCGAACTGGAGCATCAGCGGGTCATTCAGGTTCGCGAGCGACAAGACCTTCCTGCGCCGCTACGACATTTCGCGCGACGATAGATTGCGCAACACGATCGATATCGAACGGATCGATCAGGATAGCTATCTTTCGATCGCCGGCTGGGCAGTGCAGACGCTTCGGCTCGACGAAAAGCAGAACCTGCAACCTCTGGCGCTGCCGGAGATCGACTATCGCCGCCGCATCGCCGATCCCTGGCTGGGCGGCGTCGTGACGTTGCAGGCGAACAGCCTGGCGCTCGATCGATCGGAGGGGCAGGACACGCAGCGCGCCTTCGCCAGCGCGACGTGGGAACTCAACAAGCTGACGCGCTGGGGCCAGCAAGTCACCTTCACCGCTTATGGCCGCGGCGACGTGTATCACACCGATGATTCGCTCGCGACGACGGTGCCCATCTACCGCGGCGAGGATGGCTTCCAGGATCGGTTCATCGGCGCGCTGGCGGTCGATGTGAAATGGCCGTTCATCGGCGGCTTCCTGTCGGGCACGCAGCGGCTGACGCCGCGTTTCCAGATCGTCGCATCGCCGCACACCGCCAATCTCAACGTGCCGAACGAGGATGCCCGCGCTGTCGATCTCGAAGATTCGAACCTGTTCGCGCTCAATCGCT
>JBQCEK010000496.1:0-4359 GCA_051960335.1 Sphingomonas sp. | reverse complement strand
CAGGAAATGCTTGGCGACCAGCGCGGGGCCGATCGTATTGACCGCGAAGTTGCGCGCGAGCCAGGCGGGGTCGAGCTCTTTCATCGCCTTTTCAGGGCCGCGATCGCCTTCGTGAAGCAGGCCGGTGGCGACGACGACCAGCGATGGGGCAGGGCCGGCCGCGACGCGCGCCGCGGCGGCGGCGATGCTCGCCTCGTCGTCGAGATCGAGCCGATCGGGAAGCGACCGCCCGAACCGCCAGACACGATCGAACGCGCCTTCCTCCTCGACCGCCTCCGCCAGCGCGCCGCCGATCCCACCCGAGGCGCCGACGATCACCGCGCTGGTCATGCGCGGGCGAACCGCCAGTGATCGGCGGTGCTTTCGGCGGGGTCGAACGCGTAGCCGGCGCTGTCGAAGCCCTTCATCGCCTCGATTTCAGTCACGCGGTGCTCGCAGAGCCAGCGCGCCATCATGCCGCGCGCCTTTTTGGCGTGGAAGCTGACGAAGCGGGGGCCATCGGGGCCGGGCTCTCGAAAATCCACGTCGATCACGCGGATGCCGGCGGGCAGCTTGCCGGAAATCGCCGCCCAATATTCCTGGCTGGCGAGATTGAGCACCACGCCCGATCCCTCGGCATCGACATCTGACGCCAGGGCGTCGGCGATTCGATCGCCCCACCAAGCGGTCAGGCTCTTGCGGCGCGGGGCCCAGCGCGTACCCATTTCCAGCCGGTAGGGCCGGATTGCATCGAGCGGCCGCAACAGGCCGTAAAGCCCGGACAGCAGCCGAAGGTGATCCTGCGCGAAATCGATCGCGGCTTCATCCAGCGTCTTCGCCTCGAATCCGGTGTAAACGTCTCCGGCGAAGGCATAGAGCGCTGGCCGTTCGGGCTGATCGGCGAAGGTCTTGAAGCGATCATCGTTGAGCGCGGCAAGCTTGTCGGAAAGGCGCATCAGCCCGGCGAGCCGCTTCTTGCCGAGTTTCGCCGCAGCAGCAGCAAGGTTCGTCGCATCTTCGGCAAAGCGGGCTTTGCTCGGCTGGACCGGCGGGATCGGGGTTGCGTAATCGAGCGTCTTGGCAGGCGAAAGCGTGGCGATCATGCCTGCGCCTTACTGCCAAGCTGAGGTTGGTCAAACCCGGAAAGGGAACATTTCGCGTTCAAATCCGGTTCAGCACCGCTGACCTAATTTCTGGAGGATCGCCCGCTGCTTGAACAGCCGAGCGTCGCTCGGTAGGGCGAGCCTTGCTCGCGGCGACCGTCCGCAACAGGAGAGATTCGACGATGATCACGATTTCCAAGACCGCGCTGGCCGCGGCGCTGCTCGCCGGCGCTGGCGCGATCGCCACGGCATCGCCGGCGATGGCCGCCAAGCAGAAGGACGCGCAAGCGCAGCAGACACCGCAGCTGAAGCTCAGCGATGAGTTCCGCAAGGCGGCCGGGCCGGCGCAGCAAGCGCTCAATTCGGGCGATTATGCGACCGCCGCGACCGGAATCACCGCTGCCGAAGCCGCGGCGAAGACCGATGACGAGCGTTATGTCGCCGCCCAGCTGCGGCTGGCGCTGTTGGCCAAACAACAGCAGGCTGCGGGGTCCACGCCGCAAAGCGACGCAACGCTGATCCCGCCGCTCGATGCGCTGCTCGCCAATCCCAAGACGCCGCAGGACCAGATCGGCAAATATGCCAATGCGCGCGGCACGATCGCGTTCGAGCAGAAGAAATATGCCGACGCGATCAGCTATTTCAACCGGGCGCAGGCGGCGGGGTATCAAGATCCCAACATGCCGCTCCAGATCGCCAAGGCGAAGATCGAAAGCGGCGATATCGCCGGCGGTGTCGCGCAGATCGACACCGTGGTCAAAGCGCAGGAGGCCGCCGGCCAGAAGCCGAGCGAGGACCTGTATCGCTATGCGATCGCCAAGCTCTACAAGACCAACGATCGCGCCACGCTGCTCGATTGGGTGAAGCGCTGGCTGACGGCCTATCCGTCGGCGAAGAACTGGCGCGACGCGATCATCGCCTTCGGTTTCCAGGGGCCGACCGCCGCTCAGATGGGCAAGCCCGAGAAGATGGACCTCTATCGCTTGATGAGCGTGACCGGCGCGCTGGCCGATCGGGGCGATTATCTGGAATATGCCCAATACGCCAACGACCTGGGCCTGCCGGACGAAGCCAAGACCGTGATCGCCAAGGGCAAGGCAGCGGGCAAGATTCCGGCGACCGATTCATCGGCGGCGGCGCTTTCCAAGCAAGCCGCCAACGGCATCAGCAGCGAAGGATCGCTGGCGGCGCTCGCCACCAAGGCGGCATCGTCCGCCAAGGGCGAACTCGCCTCGCAGACTGCCGACGCGTATCTTGGCCAGGGCAATTACGCCAAGGCGATCGAGCTGTATAAGCTCGCGCTGCAGAAGGGCGTGGCGAAGACCGATCTCGTCAACATGCATCTCGGCATCGCCGAAGCCATGTCTGGCGACAAGGCGGCGGCTGCCACGCAGTTGGCGGCGGTTCAGACCGCACCGACCAAGGACGTGGCGACCCTGTGGCAGGCGTGGGCTGCCGCCGGAACGGCGGTGCCCGCCGCGCCGGCACCTGCCGCGCCGCAGGGCTGACGATCGGCCGGGGCGGCGCGAGTCGCCCCGGCGCCTTCGCGTCAGACCGGAATGCCGGGCTGTTGCTTCGATGTCCGGATGGTGAGCGACGTCTTGACGCTGGCGACATTGGGCGCCGGCGTGAGATGCGTCGTGAGGATTTCCTGAAACGCTTTTAGATCGGTCGCGACGATCTTCAGGATGAAGTCGATTTCGCCATTGAGCATGTGGCATTCGCGGATTTCGGGAATTTCCGCCACATGATGCTCGAATTCAGCCAGATCGCGCTCGGCCTGGCTCTTGAGGCTGACGAGCGCGAAGACGGTGATGGGATATCCCAGCGTCGCCGGATCGAGCTCCGCATGATAGCCGCGAATCGCGCCCGCTTCCTCCAGGGCGCGGACGCGCCTGAGGCAGGGCGGGGCGGTAAGCCCCACGCGTTCGGCCAGATCGACGTTCGTCATCCGGCCGTCGTCTTGCAGCATCCCCAGAATCTGGCGATCGATTCGGTCAAACGCCATGCTTGTTCCCCGTTTCTCGATTTTTTTGGTCGGTCATTGCGACGGCAGCATAAGATAATTGCTGGCGAACGCAATTGTCCCACATTGCTACGCGGTGAAATGAGCGGTTTCAGCGACGCCGATACGCGGGTAGGATTTTGTCCGCCGCGCGCGACCGCGACGGCGAGCCGGGGAATCCCATTTGCGTTTCGATGATAGCCTAGACACCGTGCTTGCCGCCGATATGGCGACGCCGCTCGGCGCGCAATCGGGCTGGCGGCAACTGGTCGATCTGATCGGGCGGCGGCGCGTTCCCGCGACGGAAGCGGCGCTGATCCGGCTGACCGAGATCCGTGATTCGGTGCCTCACGCGGTCCGGGCGGCCAGCGCGCGCTGGCTGGAGGATGCCGAGCCGCCGATCGAAATCGTGCGCCTTTTCATTCTCGACGATCCGGAGATCGCCGCGCCGGTGCTTCGCGGCGCGCAATTGTCGAGGGCTGACTGGATCGCGCTACTGCCCGCGCTCGGGCCACGTCTTCGCGCCGTATTGCGACATCGCCGTGATCTCGATCCCAGCGTGTGCCGCGCTCTCGAGAGTTTCGGCGCCGCCGATTTCGTGCTGGCGGGTGAGGTCGGCGCCGTCGAAGCGCACGCTTCGGTCGCGCCGGCGGCAGTGCCAGCCGCACCTTATTCGCCGAGTTCCTTCGTATCGCTGGGCGAGGCGGCACGCAGTTTGCCGGCGGTGAACCAAGCGCTGCGCAGCGCCGATGCGCCGCCGACCGAACCCGCGCCGTCCGGCCCGTTCCAGATTTCCGAACTGGTGGCGCGAATCGCCGCCTATCAACGACAGCGCGAGACTGATCCGCCCGTCGACCCGGCCGATGCGGCGGCGGTGGCCGCCGCGATGCGCGGGGAGGGATTCCGTTTTGAAACCGATGCTTCGGGCGTGGTTCGCTGGGTCGACGGCGTCAATCGCGCGCCGTTGATCGGCCTGGCGCTCGACCTCGCCTCGCTGCCGGGGGGATCGCGCGTCGATGGCGTCGCCGCCGGCGCATTTCGCCGACGCGCCGGATTCGCCAATGCGCGACTGGTGGTGGAAGGCAATTCGGACGCCGCTGGCGATTGGCGAATCACCGCGATTCCGTTGTTCGATCCTGCGACCGGCCGATTCATGGGATATCGCGGATCGGCCCGCAGGCCGCGTGCCGACGAACAGGCCGGGCCTTCGCCGCGGCCCGGTCTCGCTCCCGATTCGCTGCGGCAGCTCGTCCACGAGCTGCGCACGCCGAC
>JBQCEK010000495.1:0-2373 GCA_051960335.1 Sphingomonas sp. | reverse complement strand
AGGCCGGGGATGGTCTTGCGGGTATCCAGCAGCGTCGCCCCGGTGCCGAGAATGCGATCGACATAGGCCCGGCTCATCGTCGCGATGCCCGACAGATGCTGCACGGTATTGAGCGCCGAACGTTCGGCCGTCAGCATCGCCCGCGCATTGCCTTCGATTCGCAGCAAATCCGTGCCGGGGGCTGCCCGCGCGCCATCCTCCACCAGCCGTTCGATCCGAACCTTCGGATCGAGCGCGCGGAAGAACGCCTCGGCGATCGGCAGGCCGGCGACGACGATCGCATCGCGGCTGTCCATCACGCCGATGAAGCGGGCGTCCGCCGGAATGACCGCAGCGGAGGTGATGTCGCCGCCAGTGCCGAGATCTTCATCCAGCGTCGCGGCGATGAAGGCGTCGAGATCGAATCGGTCGAGCGTAAAGGTCATGGCCGCTGCCTACGCCGCCTTGCCGCGCGTGAGAACCTCGCCGGCGTGGATCAGGATCGGTCGAGCGCCCTGCGCGACGACATCGCGGCGCGGATCGCCAGCACCAGGCCCGTCGCCACGAGGATCGCGATGGTATCGGTGATCCAGTCAAGCACGTCGCAATCCCGGTGAATCGCCGGGATCGATTGGAACACCTCGATCAGGGCGCCGAGAAACGACAGGCGCTCCGCGATCCGCAAGGGCGGCTGCTCAGGATAGGCCAGCAGGGCGAGGCACGTCATCACCCCGAAGGCGAGCGAGTGTTCGAATTTGTCGCCGAGGCTGTCGATCGGCAAATGCGGCGGCTTCGGGTCGAGCGCGAGTACCACCGCCAGCACCAGCGCGGCGGCGAACAACAGCCGGAAGACGGACGACCAGGGCTTGATTGAGGTAGATTTCACGCGCTTCGCCTAGCGCACCGATCCGCTCGATACGACCCCATTCGTGCTGCCAGCACGGGCGACGCCGCATTTTGACGGTTTAAAATCGACGGCAGCTGTGCAAACAGCTTTCCACTCACATCAACGGGATTACCACTATTCGCCAGGTTGCCGCCCTCCCCTATGCGATCGACGCCGACGGCAAGGCGCGCGTGATGCTGATCACCTCGCGCGAGCAGCGCCGCTGGGTGGTGCCGAAAGGCAATCCGATCGGCGGTCTCAACCTGCACGAAGCCGCCGCGCACGAGGCGTTCGAAGAGGCGGGCGTCTCCGGAATCCCCTGCCCCACCGCGCTCGGCGAATATCATTACCTCAAGCGCCGGCGCGACGGCACGACGCGCAACGTGACGGTGGCGGTGTTTCCGCTGGCGTATCAGCGCCAGGCCGACGAATGGCCCGAGCAGGACGAGCGCGAGACCAAGTGGTTCGATCTCGTCGGCGCCAGCGATGCGGTCGATGAGCCCGAACTGAAGCAGCTGATCCGCAATTTCCGCGTGCCGGCGATAACCCCGGGGTTCGCCGAACGCGTGCTGCCGACCTCGCAAACGACCAATTCACGAGAGAGAAAGCCGATGATGCGCTGGTTCCAGCGGTTGATGCCGCAACAGGGTCGCTTCTTCGAGCTGTTCGAGGCGCACGCGGAAACGCTGGTGGCGGGTGCGGACGCGCTGGCCAAGCTGCTTCAGGGCGGCGACGACATCGAGGCGAACATCGCCGAGATCGTGCGGCGCGAACACCAGGCCGACGATATCACGCGCGAAGTGCTGCATGACGTCCGCCGCATCTTCGTGACGCCGTTCGATCGCAGCGCGATCACCGATCTGATCGGGGTGATGGACGATGCGATCGACGAAATGAACGGCACCGCCAAATCGATCCAGCTTTACGAACTCACCAGCTTCAGCCCGCAGATGCGCGACATGAGTGGCATCATCGTCGAGGCGGCGCGGGTGACGGCGGAAACGATTCCGCTTCTCCGGCATCTCAATCAGAACGCTAGCCGGTTGCACGATCTCACCGCGCGACTGATCCAGCTCGAAGGCCATGCCGACGATATCCATGCCGCCGGGCTGAAGGCGCTGTTCAAGGCGAACGGCAAGGACCAGGCGATGGACTTCATCATCGGCCAGGAGGTCTATCGCCATCTCGAACGGATCGTCGACAAATTCGAAGACATCGCCAACGAGGTCCAGGGCCTCGTGATCGACCACGCCTGAGCCTCGCCCGGCATGCTCCTCTCCCTGCCGCTGCTCTACGCCCTGATTGCCGTCGCCCTCGCGTTCGATTTTCTGAACGGCCTTCACGATGCGGCCAATTCGATCGCCACGGTGGTATCGACGCGCGTGCTCAAGCCGCATTATGCGGTCGTTTGGGCGGCGTTCTTCAACTTCGTCGCTTTCCTCGTGTTCGGGCTGCACGTCGCGCAGACGGTGGGCGCAGGGATCGTCAGCGCCAATGTGATCGATGCC
>JBQCEK010000494.1:0-5628 GCA_051960335.1 Sphingomonas sp. | reverse complement strand
GTGACGACCGCGCCGGCCTCCTCGACCAACGTGTTCCACTCGCTGCAATCGGCGCACTGCCCCGCCCAGCGATGGCTCACCGAACCGCACGATTGGCAGACATAGCGTTTTTGCGGCTTGGCCATCGTCACCGCCTAGCAGATGCGGAACGGGAGGGGAACATCGAACACGCGGAGGAAAATCGAGTATCGGTGACCGGCCGAATGTGAAGTGGAGAAAGTGCAGCGCGTCGCAGCCGTTTTGCGAGTCGTGCACCGGGAAAGCGCCCGCAACGCCACGTGTCCGCCGCACCGACGCGACAGCGACGCGACACGTTCGCGCCGGTTCCGATCCAGGGCGCGACGATGATGCGCCACTGACGCGCCTGGATGACGACGGAGATGAGGCATTGGTGAAGAAAGCTCGCCCAGGGATGCGCATTGGTGTCTCTGGCAAGGGTGTCTCAGAGATTTTCCAACATTGGAAGCCCCGGCGGATTTCGCCCCAGTTGTCGCCGTAGCCGCGATCGTGCGGCGGCCCTAAAAGCTGCCGCGAAAACCTTCAGATCCGTTCGATTGTCACCGCCGATATAGCCCGCCACACATGCCAGATACACCGACCGATGACGGCAATGCCGGAGAGCCACCAAACGATCGTCACGAAGCTTCCCAGCAAGGGCCCAAAAAAAGCTGACGGGAAAAACGAAACAAAGAGCGATTGTTGATAGATAAGCTCGATCGGCCTGCTGATACCACAATACTCTACGTCCAGCGCGAATGGCCCATCTGGATGCACCGTGGCATCGACGGGACACGCTCCTTGGACAAACATGCCGATCAGCGGAGCGCCGATGGGGCTGAAGACGAGGAGTAGGCACAAGGCCGCTCTCGCGAGATGGCCGCGAATTGTCATGGACGTCATTCAGCGCAGATCAGTCCTTCGATTTGATTACCGGTCGCTATCCGAGTTTTTCATCTCAAACCGGACCGAGCGCAATCCACCCAATAGCCGACATCCCGCGCTTCCTCACCCTGACCGCGCGTTTGGCTCGGCGGCGCGGGAGGCCTGGTCCCGGCTCAAGGCCGGGGCGACAGTGGCGCTCCGGCGGTTCGTGCCGTCAATCCTTCGAGGGGATTTTCAGGCCGCGTTGCACCGCCGGGCGGGAAAGACCGCGATCGAGCCAGGCAGAGACGCTCTTGTAATCATCGAAGCCGACGAGGTCGCGCGCTTCGTAGAAGGTGATGAGATTGCGGACCCAGCCGAGCATCGCGATGTCGGCGATCGTATAGTCGTCGCCGAGGAACCAGCTCTTGCCGGCGAGCGCGGCGTCCATCACGCCGAGCAGGCGCTTCGATTCATCGACGTAGCGCAGGAGCGGTCGCTTGTCCGGCCAATCCTTCCCGGCAAATTTGTTGAAGAAGCCCAACTGCCCGAACATCGGGCCGATGCCGCCCATCTGGAACATCACCCACTGGATCGCCTGCCATCGCCCAGCGGGATCGGCGGGAATGAATTTCCCGGTCTTGTCGGCAAGATACAGCAGGATCGCACCGCTTTCGAACAGCGCGAGCGGTTCACCAGCAGGCCCTTCGGGATCGATCATCGCCGGGATCTTGCCATTGGGATTGAGGCTCAGAAATTCGGGCGATTTCTGGTCGTTCTTCGCAAAATCAACCAAGTGCGCTTCGTAAGGAAGCTCGATTTCCTCGAGCATGATCGAAGCCTTCACGCCATTGGGCGTATTGAGCGAATAGAGCTGGATGCGATCGGGATGCCGGGCCGGCC
Organism: Sphingomonas sp.; assembly: GCA_051960335.1. Taxonomy (GTDB): domain Bacteria; phylum Pseudomonadota; class Alphaproteobacteria; order Sphingomonadales; family Sphingomonadaceae; genus Sphingomonas. Next base: position 3,864 of record JBQCEK010000494.1, on the reverse strand, counting down.
AGCGGCGAGTGATGGGAAAATCGGCGAGATCGACCATGCGCATGTCTCCTTTGATGCGCGCGAGAGATAGTCATCCGCCCCGCGCAGCGCTATGTCGCCGCGACCATGCGCCCTTCCGATCTCCGCGTCGCGCTCTTCAGCGGCAATTACAATTATGTGCGCGATGGGGCGAACCAGGCCCTGAACCTGCTGGTCGGGTATCTGCTCGCGCAGGGCGTGAAGGTGCGCGTCTATTCGCCGACCGTCGCGAAGCCCGCCTTTGCGCCGACCGGCGATCTCGTCAGCGTGCCGGCGATTCCGATGCTCGCCGGGCGCGGCGAATATAAGCTTGCGCGCGGCCTGCCCGCCGCAACGCGCCGCGATCTGGCCGCGTTCGCGCCGAACCTCATCCATGTTTCGGCGCCGGACATCCTCGGGCACCGTGCGCTCAGCTATGCGCGTCGCCACGACATCGCCGCGCTTGCTTCGCTGCATACGCGCTTCGAAACCTATCTTCGTTATTACGGCCTGGCGCTGATCGAACCGGCGCTGATCCGCCTGCTCACGCGCTTCTACAATCGCGCCGATCGCGTGATGGTGCCGGGCCAAAGCATGGCGGCGCTGCTACGCGAGTGGGGCGTCACCACACCGATCGGCATCTGGTCCCGCGGGATGAACCGGGACCGGTTCGATCCGGCGCGCCGGGATTTCGCGTGGCGGCAGTCGCTCGGCATTGCCGACCGGGATACGGTGATCGGATTCCTCGGCAGGCTGGTGAAGGAAAAGGGGCTCGACGTCTTCGCGGAGGTATCCCGCGAGTTGGAACGTCGCGGGGTGCCGCACAAGGTGCTCGTGGTCGGCGAAGGGCCGGCGCGCGACTGGTTCGCCGAACAGGTTCCAGGCGCCGTGTTCGCGGGCTTCCAATCGGGCAACGATCTGGGCCGGGCGGTCGCCTCGATGGACGTGTTCTTCAATCCCAGCGTGACGGAGACGTTCGGCAACGTCACGCTGGAGGCGATGGCGGCGGGCGTGCCGGTGGTCGCGGCGCGCGCGACCGGGGCGATCGACCTGATCGATGAAGGAGTTACCGGCTACCTCGTCCCGCCGCGCGCAGTAGGCGCCTATGCCGACGCGATCGCCCGCATCGTCGCCGAGCCGCGGCTGCGCGACTCGCTGGGAGCGGCAGGGAACGCCAAGGCGGCGCGGTATAATTGGGATACCGCGAACCAGGCTGTACTCGATGCGTATCTGGAATTGGCCGCGGACTGAGCGTTATCGGCCGAGCCTCGTTCGAAGGTCTGCCGCACCTCAAGCGATAACGCTAGTGGACAGTTGGATGCCGGAACACGTCCGGCATGACGGTGGGTTCAAGCGCGTTGCCAATCGAACGGCAACGGCGCCTCGCGGAAGGCGAAGCGGTCGAGGTGGCGTTGCACGGCGCCTTCGAGGGCTTCGGCATGGGCAGCGTTGCTCGCCTCGACCGTGACGGTGAGCCCATCGTCGCTTGCCACGAGACGCGCGACGCCGTCGCTCGGCCAATCGGCGCCGCGGGCGTCCTTGGGGAAAGTGATCGTGCCTTCATCGGTCGTGAACTCGACGGCGAGATTGTGCTGCCAGTGCTTGCAGAGTTGCTGAAGATATTTGCTGGCGTGCGCGGTCGGCACGTGGGCGGTGGTGGTTGTCATCGTATCTCCTTCGGGTGCGGCGGCGGCGATCTTGTGTCGCCGCCGCAGCATTTCCAGTCGCGTCAACGGCTCACAACCGCTCGATCTTCTGCGCGGTTTCGTCGATCAAATCGACCAGCTTGCGCAGCGTCTCCTCATCGAAATCGCCCGCCATGTAGCGGTTGCGCAGCGCCATGCCGAGATTCATCATCGCGCGGCGGACGCCGTGGCCCTGCGAGCTGCGGCTCTTCTCGCCGAGCCGGGTGAGCCGGGCGATCAGCGCCTCGACCTCCTCGGCATTCTCCTCGAGATGCGCGCGGCCCTCTTCGGTGACGGCGTAGAGCTTCTTGGCGCCCTCGGCCTGTTGTTCGGCGATCAGCCCGGTATCGTCGAGCAACGTCAGCGTGGGGTAGATCATGCCCGGGCTGGGGGTGTAGCCGCCGCCGGTCATCTCCTCGATCTCGCGGATCAGATCATAGCCGTGGCGCGGCCGATCGGCGATCAGCTTGAGCAGGACGAGCCGGAGCTCGCTGCCGTCGAACATCCGCCGGCCGCGACCGCCGCCGCGGCCGCCCATCGCGCCGCCGAAGCCTTCCCAGCTCCATTCGCCGCCGAACCCGCGACCCGGGCCGGCATGGCGACCGTGATGGCCGTGGCGCCCGCGGGGGTGGCCGCCGCAGTCTCCTCGCATTGCAAACATGGAAATCACTCCTGAAGGTTAGATTGCGTCAAGATATATCTTGATTGCATTCCGACAAGCCCATTGATGCAATTTTTTTCGCTCACCTTATGTTCCCAGGCGATGGCCGACCTGTTTGCCGATTTCGATCCGCCCGCCGCCGAAGCGCCGCCGCCCGATGCGCCGCTCGCCGATCGGCTGCGCCCGCGATCGCTGGCCGAGGTTGTCGGGCAGGATCATATCACCGGACCCGAAGGCGCGATCGGGCGAATGGTCGCGGCCGGCAAATTGTCGTCGATCATCCTGTGGGGCCCGCCCGGCACCGGCAAGACGACGATCGCCCGGCTGCTCGCCGATGCGGTGAGGCTGCGTTTCGTCGCGATCTCGGCGGTGTTCTCGGGTGTGGCCGATCTCAAGAAAGTGTTCGCCGAGGCGAAGGAGCATGCGCGGACCGGCAAGCGCACACTGCTGTTCGTGGACGAGATCCACCGCTTCAATCGCGCGCAGCAGGACGGCTTCCTGCCCTATGTCGAAAACGGCACCGTCACGTTGGTCGGCGCGACCACCGAGAATCCGTCGTTCGAGCTGAATGCGGCGCTTCTGAGCAGAGCGCAGGTGCTGATCCTGCAGCGGCTCGATCGCGCCGCGCTCGAACAACTGATCGAGCGGGCGGAGGCCGAGATGGAGCGGCCCCTTCCCCTCACCCCGGCGGCGCGCGAGGCGCTGATCGCCAGTGCTGACGGTGACGGGCGCTTCCTGCTCAATCAGGCCGAGACGCTATTCTCGGTGACGATCGACGAGCCGCTCGATCCCGCCGGGCTGTCGGCGTTCCTGCAACGCCGTGTCGCGGTCTATGACAAGGATCGAGAAGGGCATTACAACCTGATCTCCGCCCTGCATAAATCGATGCGCGGCTCCGATCCGCAGGCGGCGCTTTATTATCTCGCGCGGATGCTGACGGCCGGCGAAGAGCCGCTGTACGTGCTTCGCCGCATCACCCGCTTCGCCAGCGAGGATATCGGCCTCGCCGATCCGCAAGCGTTGATCCAATGCCTCGCCGCCAAGGACGCCTATGATTTCCTCGGCAGCCCGGAAGGCGAATTGGCGATCGTCCAGGCCTGCCTCTACTGCGCCACCGCCCCGAAATCGAACGCAGCATACAAGGCCGCCGCCGCCGCGTGGCGATCGGCGAAGGAAACCGGCTCGCTGATGCCCCCGCAGAACATCCTCAACGCGCCGACGAAGCTGATGAAGGAGATCGGCTACGGCAAGGGCTATGCCTATGATCACGATACCGTCGAAGGGTTCTCGGGATCGAACTACTGGCCCGACGAAATGACGCCGCAGCGCTTCTACGCACCCACCGAACGCGGGTTCGAAAAGCGGATCAGCGAACGGATCGACTATTGGGATCGCTTGCGCCGGGGAGAGGCCGATGACGACTAAGCGGCTTCAGGACTGGGACGATGTCATCGCCTTCGCGCTGACCTTGCCCGAAACCTATATGGAAAGCTTCTACGGAACGCCCTGCCCGAAGGTGAA
>JBQCEK010000493.1:0-3006 GCA_051960335.1 Sphingomonas sp. | reverse complement strand
TTGTCACTGGGCTGGTCCCCGGCGACGGCCGGGGCCCATTTGGGAAAGCGGGGGTAACGAAGCGCAACGCGCATCAATTCTGTTCCGTTGCGGGGCCCGGGCGTTCGCCGGGGTGGTGTGGAGGATTAGAAGGCGGCGATTCCTGTAATCGCCCGCCCGAGGATCAGCGCATGCACGTCGTGCGCGCCCTCGTATGTGTTCACCGTCTCCAAGTTCATCAGGTGGCGCATCACCTGATACTCCGCCGAAATCCCGTTGCCGCCGTGCATGTCGCGCGCCGCACGGGCGATATCGAGCGCCTTGCCGCAATTGTTGCGCTTGACGATCGAGATCATCTCGGGCGCGAACCGGCCCTCGTCCATCAGCCGCCCGACGCGCAAGCTCGCCTGCAGCCCGAGTGCGATCTCGGTCTCCATATCGGCGAGCTTCTTCTGGTAGAGCTGGTTGGCGGCGAGCGGACGGCCGAACTGGTTGCGATCGAGGCCATATTGCCGCGCGGCGTGGAAGCAGAATTCGGCCGCGCCCAGCGCCCCCCACGAAATCCCGTAACGCGCGCGGTTGAGGCAGCCGAATGGGCCCTTCAACCCCTGCACCTCGGGCAGCAAGGCGTCTTGGCCGACCTCGACCTCGTCCATCATCACCATCCCGGTGATCGATGCGCGCAGGCTCAGCTTGCCCTCGATCTTGGGCGCGCTCAGCCCCGTCATCCCCTTTTCGAGGATGAACCCGCGGATGCCGCCGCCATGCTCGTCCGATTTCGCCCAGATCACGAAAACGTCGGCGATCGGCGAGTTGCTGATCCACGTCTTCGATCCCGAGATGCTGTAGCCGCCATCGGTCTTCACCGCGCGGGTCTTCATGCCGCCGGGGTCGGAACCGGCATCGGGCTCGGTCAACCCGAACGCGCCGATCCATTCGCCAGTCGCCAGCTTGGGGAGATATTTCCGCTTCTGCTCTTCGGAACCGTAAGCATGGATCGGATACATGACGAGGCTCGATTGCACGCTCATCATCGAGCGATAGCCCGAATCGATCCGTTCGACCTCGCGCGCGACCAGTCCGTAGGCGACATAGCTCGCGCCGACGCCGCCATATTCCTCGGGGATCGTCGGCCCGAGCAGCCCGAGCTCGCCCATCTCGCGGAAGATCGCGACGTCGGTGGTCTCGTCATTGAACGCCTCGATCACGCGCGGCGCCAGCCGGTCCTGCGCATAGCTGCGCGCGGTGTCGCGGATCATGCGTTCGTCGTCGGTCAACTGATCGTCGAGGAAAAACGGGTCCGCCCAATCGAAACTTGCCATGCCGGCCATCATCATCTCCTTTGCCGCCCGATTTGTCCTTTGGCGGCGATTTGTCCACCCCCGGCGGTTGCGGCAGAAGCGGGAAATGACCGAATCGATCCGCCCGTTGCGCAGTGCGCTGTTCCTCCCCGCCTCGAACCCTCGCGCGATCGAGAAGGCGCGCGGCCTGGCCTGCGACGCGGTGATCCTCGACCTCGAAGACGCGGTTGCTCCCGACGCCAAGGGCGAAGCGCGCGACGCGGCGGTCGCGGCGGTGAAGGCGGGCGGTTTCCGCGCGCCGACCGTCGTGGTGCGCGCCAACGCGCTCGACACCGAATGGGGGGCGGCCGATCTTGCCGCGCTGGCGGGCTGCGGCGCAGATGCGGTGCTGGTGCCGAAGGTCGCGACCGCCGATGATGTCGAGCTCTATCACGCCGAACTCGCCGCCGCGCCCAAGGCGATGGCGCTGTGGGTGATGATCGAGACGTGCCGGGCCATCAGCCAGCTACCGGCGATCGCCGACATGGCGACCACCACCAGGCTTCGCGCGATGGTGGTCGGCACCAACGACCTCGCGCTTGAATTGCGGGCCAAGCCGGCGGTCGACCGCGCCGGGCTGCTGCCGTATCTCGCGCTATCGGTGGCTGCGGCGCGGGCGGCGGGGATCGCGGTGCTTGATGGCGTGTGCAACGATTTCAGCGATCTCGATCGTTTCGCCGAGGAATGCGCGCAGGGCAGGGCGCTCGGCTTCGACGGCAAGTCGCTGATCCACCCCGCGCAAATCGAGCCTTGCAACTCGGCGTTCTCGCCCGACGCCGACGAGGTGGCGCGCGCCCGCGCGGTGATCGCCGCGTTCGCCGATCCGGCGAATGCCGGCAAGGGCGCCATCCGGATCGAGGGGCGAATGGTGGAGCGGCTTCATCTACACGAGGCCGAACGCGTGCTGGCGCTGAACGAAGCGGCCAATTCATGGTTAACCGGACATTAGCCTTCTTCTTGCATGTTATGCGTCGAAAGGCGCGAAAATGGATCAATTGTCGATCAATGAAGCGGGCATGGGCCGATCGGGCGACGACTGGTTCTCGGCCGTCTATCAGGCGGTTGATGCGGCGCTCTCCCGGCGGGAGGGCAATGTGCCGCCGGGGACGTTGGCGACGCTCTACCGCGCGCTTGATGAATTGCGCAGAATGCGGGGATGCGATGCGCATGTTTCGCGCGGTAGCGCGATGATTGTCACGCTGCATCGGCTGCAATCGATGCTGCGCGATCAATCCGATCTGCTTGCGACGGCCGAATTGCGCCGCGATCTCGCGATGATGCAGCGCGATTGGCTGGCGACCTCGCCCGTCCGGCATTAAGCGAAGCTTTTCCGCCAAGCAGCTTTGATCGGCTTGCGGCTTGGCGCGCGGCAAGCCATCTTCCCGGCCATGCAGATAACATCCGATACGCTGAAGCTCATCGGCAACACGCCGCTCGTCCGCCTGAAGGGGCCAAGCGAAGCGAGCGGGTGCGACATTTTCGGCAAATGCGAATTCGCCAATCCCGGCGCCTCGGTGAAGGACCGCGCGGCGCTGTACATCGTCGAGGATGCCGAGGCGCGCGGGCTGCTGAAGCCCGGCGGCACGATCGTCGAGGGGACGGCGGGCAACACCGGGATCGGCCTGGCGCTGGTCGGCAATGCGAAGGGTTACAAGACGATCATCGTCATGCCCGAAACGCAATCCAG
>JBQCEK010000492.1:0-5386 GCA_051960335.1 Sphingomonas sp. | reverse complement strand
CGCCTATGGCGCCCAGAGCCAGCAACGCGCCGCGGCGGGCCTGGCGAACGGCGCGTTTGCCGAGGAGATCGTGCCGATAACGGTCGACAAGGCGCTGTTCGACAAGCAGGGCAATCGCACCGGCCAGGAAACCGTCACCGTGACGCAGGATGAAGGCATTCGCCCCGGCACCACCGTAGAGGCGCTGGCCGGACTGAAGACGGTATGGCCCGGCGGACAGTTCACCGGCCCCGGCGAAACCATCACCGCCGGCAACGCCAGCCAGCTTTCCGACGGCGCGTCGGCGCAAATCCTGATGGACCGGGCGACCGCCGAGGCCGAGGGCAAACCGATCCTCGGCATCTACCGCGGCTTTCAGGCGGCGGGGTGTGCGCCCGACGAGATGGGCATCGGCCCGGTCTTCGCGGTGCCCAGGCTGCTCGACCGCGCCGGGCTTTCGATCGCCGACATCGGCCTGTGGGAGCTCAATGAGGCATTCGCCAGCCAATGCCTCTACTGCCGCGACACGCTGGGGATCGATCCGGACAAGTTCAACGTCAACGGCGGCGCAATCGCGATCGGCCATCCGTTCGGCATGACCGGCAGCCGGCTGGTCGGCCATGCGCTGATCGAGGGCCGCAAGCGTGGGGTGCGCTATGTCGTCGTCACGATGTGCACCGCCGGGGGCATGGGCGCGGCGGGCCTGTTCGAGATCGTTTGACTTTGTCGCGGCGCCGGCGAAAGCTGGCGCCTTCTCGACGACGCGGGCCGCCCTGCGGTCGTCGGCATCAGGGGAGGGGACCCAGCCATGACGACAGCGCTGATCACGGGCGCTTCGGCCGGCCTCGGCACGCATTTCGCGCTGGCGCTGGCGGCGGAGGGGCATGATCTGATCCTCGTCGCGCGGCGCACCGACCGGCTGGAGCAGCTGGCCCAGCTGGCCCGCACCAAACACGGCGTCAGCGCGCATGTGCTTCCCGCCGATCTCGCCAAGAAGAATGCGGTGGCGAAGCTGGTCGAGGCGGTGTCGTTGCAGGGGTTGAGCGTCGATCTGCTCGTCAACAACGCCGGCTACGGCGCGCGCGGGGCGTTCGCCGAGATGGATCGGCAGATGCAGGTGCGGATGATCGATCTCAACTGCCGCGCGCTGATGGAGCTGAGCCATGCCTTCCTGCCCGATATGCTGGCGGCGAAGCGCGGCGCGATCCTGAACGTCGCCTCCACCGCCGCATTCCAGCCCGGGCCCTGGATGGCCGTCTATTACGCCACCAAGGCGTTCGTGCTGAGCTTTTCCGAAGCGCTGCACGAGGAAGTGAAGGATCGCGGCGTCCACGTCTCGGCGCTGTGCCCGGGGCCGACGCGCACCGAATTCGCCGATATCGCCGATATGGGCGACAGCGAATTGTTCAAGCGGTTCGCCAGCGCGCCCGAACAGGTCGTCGCCGATGGGCTGAAGGCGCTGAAGGCCAATCGCGCGGTGATGGTTTCGGGCGGCATGAACAAGGTGATGGCCGGCTCCATCCGGTTCACCCCGCGCCTGCTGGCGCGCCGAATCGCGGGCTCGCTGCAAAAGGCGCGGCAGGGCTAGGCGAGCGCCGCCTTCGCTTTTGCTTCCGCCGCCGCGTGAAGCGTCCAGAAATTCGGCACCGGCCGTCCGGCAAGCCGCGCGTCGAGCACGGCGAGGTGCGCGGCCCAGCCGCCGCCGAAATTGTGCGCATCGTCCGGCCCGCGCAGGCCGGTATGAGTCAGCACCAGTCGCGTGTGCTCTCCCTCGGCCGACAGTTCGAAGGTGACGGTGCCGGCGTCGCCGCCGATCCAGGTGAAGGCGAGCAGCCGCGGCGGATCGATCGCGACGATCCGTTCATTCCAGTGCTTGCCGTCATTGCCCGCGAAGCGTTCGGGCGTCGGCACGTCACCATCGGACAGCTTGTGGTGCGCGAACGTCATCTCGAACGCGCCGCCGACGCGCGGCTCGGTCTCGCCGCCCATGAACCAGCGGGCGCGTAGTTCGGCATCGGTGAGATAGCGCCAGACCATTTCGATCGGCGCATCGAGCAGCCGTTCGAAGCGCAGTTCGCGGGCGGTGATGACGTCGCTATCAGCCATGATCGGCCTCCATCAGGGCGGCAAGGCTGGCAAGGATCATCGTCCAGCCGTCGCGGGTAGGTTGTTCGTAATCGGCCCACACGCCGTCATGCGTCAGCGTGAGGCGTGCGCCGGCGCCGTCCGGCGCGATGTGCAGCGACACGCGCGTCCATTCATCGGCAACGGGGCCGCCCGCGATGCACGCCTTGAACAGGAAGACCAGCCGATGCGGGCGATCGATCACTTCATAGCGCAATCGGTGAATGGCCTGCTTGTCGCCGCGCTGCTCGACGATCAGCGCATCGCCGCCGACGCGGGCGTCGATCGCCACCGTCACCATCTTGCCAGCGGGGGTGGCGAACAGGAAGCGGCGGACCTGCGCGGGATCGAGCCAGGCGTCGAACAGGCGCGCCGGGGCGACCGCGAAACAGCGCTCGAGCGTGAGCGTGCGCCCTGTGGCGATCGCATCGCTCATTCGGCGCGGGCCTTTTCCTCGGCGAGCAGCGCCTCGAGACGATCGAGGCTGCCCGTCCAGACACGCTCCCATTGCCGCAGCCATGCCTCCGCCTCGGCCAGCGGCCGCGCCTTCAATCGGCAAAGCTGCTGGCGGCCCGCCTTGCGCCGCTCGACCAGGCCGGCGCGTTCGAGCACGCCGACATGCTTGGCGGCGCCCGCGAAGCTCATCGCATAGGGCTTGGCGAGATCGCCGATGCTGCGCTCGCCGGCAGCGAGATGAGCGAGCATGCCGCGCCGCGTGGGATCGGCCAGGGCGGCGAAGGTAGCGTCGAGTCGGTGTTCAACCATGTGGTTTAATATCGGCGCTGGCGCCGAATTAGTCAACCGATCGGTTGAATTATTTTTTGGCGGATTACCGCGGATTTCAGAAGTGAAGTGGAGAAAGTGGCGATCGTTGCGCAGCTTTGCTCGGGCGGCAGAAGCTAGCGCCGCGACGAGATCCGGATTGATGCGCGGGTTGGCCATCGACGAGGGTAGGCCATATTTGCCGCGTGTAGGAAAGTTGTTTCTACGGCCCGGTTCGCGCCGCCTTCTCGGCGGTCACGACATCATCGCGCCGCGCCGCCGATCAGTCGGCGAACAGCAGCACCGGGGTTTCGAGCAGCTTCTTCACCGCCTGGACGAAGCTCGCCGCGTCCCAGCCGTCGACGACGCGGTGGTCGCAGCTGATCGACAGGTTCATCAGCTTGGCACAGACGATGTCGTCGCCCACGAAGACGGGGCGTTCGACGATCTTGTTGGGGCCGATGATCGCGACTTCGGGGCGGTTGATGACGGGGGTCGTCGCGATGCCGCCGAGCGGGCCGAGCGACGTGACGGTGAGCGTCGAGCCCGACAGTTCGTCGCTCTTCGCCTTGCCGGTGCGCGCGGCCTCGGCGAGGCGGCCAATCTCCGTCGCGAGTTGCCAGACGTTCTTGTCCTGCGCGTCGCGGATGACGGGGACCATCAGGCCGGCGTCGGTTTGCGTCGCCATGCCGAGATGGACCTGGCCGTGGCGGGTGACCACGCCGGCTTCGTCATCGTAGCGGGCGTTGATCATCGGAAACTCAGGGATCGTGCGGCAGATCGCGACGATCAGGAACGGCAGCATGGTGAGCTTGGGCCGGTTGCCGCGATTGGCGTTGAGGTCGGCGCGCATCGCCTCGAGCGCGGTGACGTCGATTTCCTCGACATAGGTGAAGTGCGGGATCGCGCGCTTCGAAGCGGCCATGTTCTCGGCGATGCGGCGGCGCATGCCGATGACTTTGACGGGCTGGTCGGCGCGGGCGCGGCTGGCGTGGGGGGCGTGATAGCCCTCGCCGGCGCCGTAGCGGAGATAGGCGTCGAGATCGGCGTGGCGGACGCGGTCGCCATCGGTTTTGACGGCGGCGAGGTCGATGCCGAGATCATGCGCGCGGGCGCGGACGGCGGGCGAGGCGAGGACGGGCTTCTCCGCATTCCCTCCTTCTGTCTTCCCCGGCGAAGGCCGGGGGCCAGCATCGACGTCGGCAGTAACGGAGCGCGGCGCGTCATCACGCGCGTCCCCCACCTGGGCCCCGGCCTTCGCCGGGGAGGGGGGCGCGGGTTGCGGGGCGGTGACAACCTCTTCCTCGACGCCGGGATTCTCGGCTTCGTATTGCGCCTCGACTTCCTCGATCTTCTCGGCCGCTTCGACCTTGAGCGTCGTGCCTTCGCCGGCTTCGGCCTCGCCCTCGGTCTCGATCACCACCAAAGCGGCGCCGATCGACACCTGGTCGCCGACCTCCCCCGCCAGCTCCACCACCGTGCCCGAAACCGGCGATTCCATCTCGACGGTGGCCTTGTCGGTCATCATGTCGGCGATCTGCTGGTCTTCCTCGACGCGGTCGCCCACGGCGACGTGCCAAGCGACGATCTCGGCCTCGGAAATGCCTTCGCCGATGTCCGGCAGTTTAAAGGTAAAACGAGCCATCAGGCGTCCTTCATGATCTTCTTGAGCGCCTCGCCGATGCGGACGGGGCCGGGGAAATAGGCCCATTCGAGGCTGTGGGGGTACGGCGTGTCGAAGCCGGTGACGCGCTCGATCGGGGCTTCGAGATGGTAGAAGCAGCGTTCCTGGACGAGCGCGGAGAGTTCGGCGCCGAAGCCGCTGGTCTTGGTCGCTTCGTGGACGATCATGCAGCGGCCGGTTTTCTTCACCGACGCCTCGATCGTCTCGATGTCGAGCGGCACGAGGCTGCGCAGATCGACGATCTCGGCATCGACGCCCGCCTCTTCTACCACCGCGCGGCAGACATGGACCATCGTGCCGTAGGCGAGGATGGTGAGCGCCTCGCCGGCGCGGACGATGTTCGCTTTGCCCAATGGGATGCGGTAATAGCCGGTCGGCACCTCGCCGCCGGGATGGCCCGACCAGTTCTTGGCGGGCTTGTCCCAATGGCCGTCGAACGGGCCGTTGTAGATGCGCTTGGGCTCGAAGAAGATGACCGGATCGTTGTCCTCGATCGCGGCGATCAGCAGGCCCTTGGCGTCATAGGGGGTCGAGGGGATCACCGTCTTGAGGCCCGAGACGTGGGTGAAGATGCCCTCGGGGCTTTGGCTGTGCGTCTGGCCGCCGAAGATGCCGCCGCCGAACGGCGAGCGGACGGTCATCGGTGAGGTGAACTCGCCGGCCGAGCGGTAACGCAGCCGCGCGGCCTCGCTGACGAGCTGATCGAGCGCGGGATAGATATAGTCGGCGAACTGGATTTCGGGGACCGGACGCAGGCCATAGGCGCCCATGCCGATCGCCACGCCGATGATCCCGGTCTCGGTGATCGGCGTATCGAACACGCGAGTCTTGCCGTAT
>JBQCEK010000491.1:0-2025 GCA_051960335.1 Sphingomonas sp. | reverse complement strand
CGATCGCCGAGTAGTATCGGGTGGATTGGCAGGCAAATCGCGAGGCGCGGCATGTCGGGGTGCGTCTCGAAAACGGGTTTCGGCTGTAAAACGTATATGTGCCGGCGGGCGTAGAAATTCCCGATCGCGCGAAGAACCCCAAGTTCGGCCAGAAGCTCGATTTCGTCGAGCGCATGACTCGCTGGTCGGAAACGCTTGACGTGCCGACGGTGCTGGTCGGCGATTTCAATATCGCCCCGCTGCCCAGCGATGTGTGGGGGCACAAGCAGTTGCTGAAGGTCGTCAGCCATACGCCGATCGAGGTCGATGCGCTCAATGCGCTGAAACAATCGAACAGCTGGGTTGATCTCGGCCGGCACTTCCATCCCGCGCCGGCACGGCTGCATACCTGGTGGAGCTATCGCTCGGCCGATTGGACCAAGAACGATCGCGGCCGGCGACTCGATCATATGTGGGCCACCGCCGACGTCGCCGAGCGGGCGGTTTCGCACACCGTGTTCGAAGGCTGCCGCAGCTGGCTGAAGCCATCCGACCACGTCCCGATCATGACCGAGTTCGCGCAGTGACGCAGAGCCTGCGCGATCCGCATGCCGCCGCTCGGGCGATCGATTCGCTGCGCCGCGGCTGGCCGATCGCGCTTCGCCAGGGAGGCGATTCGCTCGCCCTGCTGGCGATTGAAACCGCGGATGCCGGGCGCCTGGCGGCGTTCGATCCCGAGCAGCGCGCGCCCGTTCTGCTATCGGCCGGTCGCGCCGCAACGCTGCGGCTCGCCAATCAACGCGAAGCGGCCACGCCGGACGCGCCGGTGCTAGTCGATCGCGCGCCGTGGATCGATCTCGATATGGCGACGGCGCTTGCCGATCCACAGCTCGATCTCGCGACGCCGCTGAAGGGGCCGTTCCGCGCCATCGCCTTGCCCGCCCCCTCCCTGGCTGCCGGCGCCCTGCAATTCGCGCGAATCGCGGGCATTCTGCCGGCGTTCTTCGCCCGGCCTGGCGGCACGGCGGAGAGCATCATCACGCTCGACGATATCGCTGCACATGAAGACGCCGCGCGGCTGACGATCGCGGCGCGCGCGCGTTTGCCCGTCGATGGCGCGGAAGATGCCGAGATCGTCGCCTTCCGGACGCCCGAAATGCCCGGCGAGCATGTCGCGCTGATGATCGGGCAGCCGAACGGTCAGCCGCCGCTGGTGCGTCTGCATAGCGAGTGTCTGACCGGCGATGTGCTCGGCAGCCTGAAATGCGATTGCGGGCCGCAGCTTCACGCGGCGATCGAGGAGATTACGGCGAGCGGCTGGGGCATCCTGCTGTACCTGCGGCAGGAAGGACGCGGGATCGGCCTGATCAACAAGCTGCGCGCCTATGCCTTGCAGGATCAGGCCTTCGACACGGTCGATGCCAATACGCGGCTGGGATTCGCCATCGATGCGCGCGATTTCGCCGTCGCCGCGCGAATGCTGGCGTTGCTGGGGCAAAATCGCATCAGGCTGTTGACCAACAACCCGGCGAAGGTCGCCTCGCTCGAAGCGGCGGGTGTCAGCGTGGTCGATCGCGTGCCCCACCATCTGCCGCCCAATCGGCACAACGAGCGCTATCTCGCCACCAAGCGCGATCGCACCGGCCACCAGCTCTGACGATCTTGGCGCATCCGCTCGATCGGCCCGTGTGGGCGGCGTTCACCACACGGCAGCGCGAGTTCGCGATCGGCGACGCACGCGCCTTGCGAATCGATCCTGCGGTCGGCCTGTTCGCCGCGGCTGCGGACAATCAGCCGGAATCGCTCGCCGCGCTCGCAGAGCTCCTGCCGGAGCAAGCTGTTCTCGGCCTTGTCGAGCGGACGCCGCCTGTGCTGCCGGCGAGCGCGCGGATCGTGAAGCAGGCGATGTGCGTGCAGATGATCGCCGACGACGTGACCGCCGCGCCGCCGACCTTCGCCTATCAGAGTCTGGAATCGGCCGATGCGGCGGATATGCTCGAACTGGCGACGCTGACCGAACCCGGGCCCTTCGCCGCGCGCACTCGC
>JBQCEK010000490.1:0-3817 GCA_051960335.1 Sphingomonas sp. | reverse complement strand
AAGCGGCGCCCCGCGCGGCGTCATCGCCAGCACCGGTACCTCGGGCCGGAGCCCCCGCGCATGGTCGACCGCGCGCGCGAGCACGTCCGCCCGCATCACCATCCCCGCCCCGCCGCCTGCCGGCGTATCGTCGACGGAGCGATGCTTGTCGGTGGCGAAATCGCGGATCTGCACCGTATTCAGCAACCAGCGCCCATCGGCCAGAGCCCGCCCCGCGAGCGAATGACCCAGCGGCCCTGGAAACATATCCGGATAGAGGGTCAGAACAGTCGCGCGCCATGTCATCCTTCCTCCCTGTTGATTTGCGCGGCGCCATGCAAGCGGAACGAAGCGATCCACCGCGCGCTTACCCTGCGATGAGCGAGCGTGACACGATCGATTGCCTGATCGTTGGCGCGGGGCCGGCAGGGCTTACCGCCGCCATCTATCTGTCGCGCTTTTTCCTCACGACCCGGTTGATTGACGCCGGCAACAGCCGTGCGGCGATGATTCCGCGCACGCATAATCACGCTGGCTTCCCAGGCGGCATCCCCGGCGCGGAGTTGCTCAAGCGAATGCGCAAGCAAGCTGCGGCGTTCGACGCGCACGTCACGGATGGCCTGGTCGAACGCATCGAGCGCAAGGGAAAATCGTTCGTTGCGCATTTAGCCGATGAGACGGTCACAGCGCGAACCGTCCTGCTCGCCACGGGCGTGGTCAACAATCGTCCGAAAATCTCCCCCGAAATTCACGATGTCGCGGTCGAGCGCGGGTTGCTGCGCTATTGCCCGATCTGTGACGGCTTTGAAGTGGCCGACAAGCGTATCGGAATCATCGGCACTCGCAATCACGGCGCCAACGAAGCGGCATTCCTGCGCATCTACAGCAAGCACGTGACACTGATCGCGCCAGATGCCGCGCACGATCTTCCAAAGGCCGACAAGGCCCGGCTGAAAAAGCTTGGAGTCGCCACAATCGACGGGCCGTGTCAGCCGCTGCACATCGACGGCGATCGCATTATCGCCCCGACGCCAGAGGGCGACTTGCCGTTCGACACGATCTATCCAGCGCTTGGCTCGGTAATCCGGTCGGAGCTTGCGATCGATCTCGGCGCTGCGGCTACTGACGACGGCTGCCTGAAGGTCGACACGCATCAGCGCACCAGCATCCCGGGTCTTTATGCCGCCGGCGATGTCGCCAAGGGTCTCGATCAGATCAGCCATGCGATGGGTGAGGCCGGCGTCGCCGCGACGACGATCCGCAACGATCTCGCGCAACGACGGATGCTCGCGCGGTAGCCATCCAAAAGACAATCGGCTAACCGCTCGCCTCATGCGGTTTCTTCTGGCCTGCGCGCTCGCGCTGCTTTCCCTCCCGGCTGTCGCTGCCACCCCCGGCATCGTCCACGTCAAGCTGATCACCACGGCCGGCCCGATCGTGCTGGCGCTCGATGCGAAGCACGCCCCGAAAACCGTTTCGAACTTCATGAAATATGTCGATGACGGGCGTTTCGACGGCACCGATTTCTACCGCGCGTCACGCCGCAAGGGCGATCCCGGACACGGACTGATCGAAGGCGGCATCGGCCAGGACGCGCGGCGAATCCTCGATTCCGTGCCGATCGAACCCACCAGCAAGACGGGCATTCGTCACACCGACGGCGCGATCTCGATGGCGCACGGGCCCGACCCCAATTCCGGCGCCGGCAATTTCTCGATCATGATCGGCGCCAATCCCTCGCTCGACGCGCGCGGCTCGTTTCTGGGATATGCAGCCTTCGGCCATGTCGTCGGCGGCATGGAGACGGTGAAGCGCATCCTGGCCCAGCCGACCGGGGGCGGCGAAGGCGAGATGAAGGGGCAGATGCTGCTCAAGCGCGTTCGCATCGTCAAGGCGATCCGGATGGACGGGACCCCGCATCCAACCGGACGGCCGAAACCGTGGACGCTCGGCATCAAATACGGCGATTGAGCACCACAGCGTGGTGCCGATCACGCCGGCGCGTGCGAAGCACGCCGGCGCTGCCCCGATTACCAGTTATCCGAAGTCGCCTTGCGCGTGATGCACGATGCCAATCGCGTGGACGTGTCCTCGATCGATTGCTGCGCATGCTTCCAGGGATTCGGAAAGCCCTTGCTGATCGGAACCCAATCAGGATGCGGACTCATCTGTCCCATCGCGTCAGCGGTCTGCTCGATCCCGGAATGAATGATGCGGAAACGGCCGTCTTTCGCCTCGAACGTCATCTTCGTGTGGACTGCCCAAGTGATGAGACGCGCCGTGTAGGTGGTGTAATTGTCGATCACGATCACGCCGCCGGCATCATCGCGTGACAGGATCAGCGGCGCCCCCGGCCTGCCCGGCTTCATCGTCTGGGCAATGCACGTCATCGCGCGTGCCATGATCTGCTGACGCGTGCCGGTGGTGGTGTAGACCTGGCTATCGACCTCATCGATATTTGCCCCCTTCGCCGTTACCGGAAGGGCGACTGCCACCAGCGAAAGAGCCCCGAGCGCGGCGCGACCGAACGATTTCATAATACCCCCTGTTGCTTCCCGAGGATCGGGGCGAAATCGCAACGATTCGACCGCCGCGAGGGTGCTCGCCTCCGTCCTATTGACCGGCCCCCAACCCGTCACTCGCGATCGGACAAAGACACCGAGCCGCGATCCTTGCTCGATTGCGCCGTTCTGGCAAGACTTAAGGTCCGCTCCGTATGATCAGGTAATCAGCGATAATTATGTCGCGCGCCTGTCATTCGGCGAAGGCAGCGGGGATCGTCACTGCGTCGCCGATATCGGCATGGCCGACTGGCGCCATGAAGCGGCGTCCGTCGGGCTTGGCGATTTCAAGGATATCGCCAGCCCCGAAATTCTCGACCGCCACGACAGTGCCGACCGGCGCTCCGTCATCCGTGAGCACCGTCAGGCCGATCAGATCGACATGATAATATTCGCCGTCCGCAAGCGGCGGCAGCGACGAACGCGGGACGGTGAGCTCGGTGCCGCGGAGAGCTTCTGCCGCGTTGCGGTCCCCGATCTCGGCAAAACGCGCGATCGCACCGTTACTGCCATCGCGGACCGATTTGAGCGTCAGCCGACCGGCGTTGAGTTCGCGATAGGCGGACAAGTCGTCCGTGAACAACTTCAAGCGGACCTCGCCGGTCACGCCGTGCGCGCCAATGACGACGGCAAGCGTGACCGGGCGGTCTCCCCTCCCGGCAGGGAGGGGATCGGCGGCGCTCATTCTACGGCCGGAGTCTCTTCGGCCGTCGCTTCGGCGACCTGCTCAGCCTCGGGCGTCGGCGCTTCGGTCGCAGCTTCGACCTCGGCGGCGACGACGGCTTCGGCTTCCTCGTTCGAACCCTCGGCGGGCGCTTCTTCAGCGGGGGCGGCCTTGGCGGCGGCTTCGGCCTCCTGCTGCGCCTTCAGCTTTTCGGCGCGTTCTTCGGCACGCTCGGTGGCCTTTTCGCCGGGCTTGCCCTTGTTGGGGTTATTGCGCGCCGCGCGCTCGCGCACGCCGGCGGCATCGAGGAAGCGAGCAACGCGATCGGTCGGCTGCGCGCCAACGCTCAGCCAATGCTTGGCACGATCACCGTCAAGCTTGACGCGCTCGTCCGAATCCTTGGCGAGCAACGGATTGTATGTGCCAATCTTCTCGATGAAGCGGCCATCGCGCGGCGAACGCGCGTCGGCAACGACGATGCGATAGTACGGACGCTTCTTGGAGCCGCCACGCGACAAACGAATGCTGAGTGCCATTTAGTCTTTCCTTCTTTCAAATCGTCACCCCAGCGATCGCCGGGGTCTTTCTGTTGGTGTCATGCCCTTTCCGCCTG
>JBQCEK010000489.1:0-2196 GCA_051960335.1 Sphingomonas sp. | reverse complement strand
CGCAACCAGATTGGTGAGTGGAATACGCAGGCCACGCTATCCTATGTCGCAAGCTATGATGGGATCATCGGCCGCTTGGGCAATCGCTATGCCAACGGCGCCTATTTCCAGAACGGCTCGCAATGGGGTGCGCAAGGCGTTCCCGGCGTCGGCGGCCTGATCCTTTGGGATAACGGTGCGAAGGACCGTCTCCTCCAGTTCTCGCTCGGTGCTCAGAAGGCATATACGAAGGCGTCGGGCTGGGGCGCGACAATCTCCTATACCTATTCGGCTTCCGACCAGAACAATCTGGCCGGTGGAACGAATCCGTATCAGATCGCGAATAACCAGTATCTCTTCGATCTGCCCTACGCTTCGGATTATCCCTTCGTCGACGGCACCGCCGCGCCCACGCATCGCCTGGTTGCAACGTACAGCCGCGACATGTTCTGGGGTATGACGTTTGCCACGAAGATCGAGCTGTCGACGCCGCCTCATGCAACCGCAATCTTTGGCTGCCCGAGCGTCTGCAATGCGCAGGGGGGTACGACTACCTTCGTCAGCCGGGCGCCGAAGCAGTTCCTTGGTTACAAGGACATCGATGCTCAGCTTTCAAAGGATATCACCTTCTTCCACGGGGTTTCTGGCTCCGTCCGGCTCGACGTGCTGAACGTGTTCAACTGGCACAATTATGATCCGGCCTCGATCCTGTATCCGTCGGGTCCGAACAACACGCCCGCCAATGCCGGAACGACGCCGGTTTTCAACAAGGATGGGAACATCGTCGGCGTGCCGCGCACGCTGAAGGTTTCCGTTGGACTGAAGTTCTGACGGTCAACCGATTGCGGGCTCCGGCGCGGACGATTGTCCGGCCGGGGCCCGTCCTTCCATTCTCGGTGTAGGTCGCAGCGATCGGCTGCTCCCTTGAGCTCGATCGGGTGGGGGCGCATAGCGATGGGATCTCACAACCTGATCGGTGGTCGATGACAGAGCAGAAAAGCGCGCGCCCGATCCGGAGGATCGCCATCATCGGCGGCGGCGCCGCCGGCTGGATGAGCGCGGCAGCGATCACCAAGATGTTCGGTCGCAAGATCGATGTCGTCCTGGTCGAATCCGAAGAGATCGGCATCATCGGCGTCGGCGAAGCGACCGTCCCGCATCTTTCCGCGTTCAATCGCCTGCTCGGGATCGACGAGGCGGAATTCGTTCGCCAGACGCAGGGCAGCTTCAAGCTAGGCATCCAGTTCAATGACTGGGGCAAGATCGGCGACAGCTATATCCACGGTTTCGGCACGATCGGCCGCGATCTCGGCTTGCTGCCGTTCCACCAATATTGGCTGAAGGCAGAGGCGGCGGGACGCGCGAAGGACATCAGCGCCTATTCGCTGAACACCGTTGCGGCGCCGCAGGGCAGGTTCATGGCCGCGCCCAGCGATGCGCCGCCCAATTCGCCGCTGGCGGAGATTGCCTACGCCTACCATTTCGACGCCGTGCTCTACGCGCGGTTCCTGCGCCAGCGCGCGGAGGCGCAGGGCGCGCGGCGGATCGAAGGCAAGGTCGTCACCGCGCATCGCGGCGGGGATCGTGGCTTCGTCGAGAGCGTGCAGCTGGAGAACGGCGATCGCATCGATGCCGATCTTTTCCTCGATTGCACCGGCTTTCGCTCGCTCCTGATCGGCCAGACGCTCGATGTCGCGTTCGAGGACTGGACTCACTGGCTGCCCTGCGACCGCGCGGTCGCGGTGCCGTGCGACAAGATCGGGCCAGCGACGCCCTATACGCGGTCCACGGCGCTCGAGGCGGGTTGGCAGTGGCGCATTCCCCTGCAACACCGGACGGGAAACGGGCACGTCTACAGCAGCCAATTCACGACGGATGATCGCGCTGCCGAACTGCTGCTCGCGAATCTCGATGGCAAGGCGCAGGCCGATCCCCGGCAGCTCCGCTTCGCGACGGGCAAGCGCCGCAAGCTATGGGATCGCAATGTCGTCGCGCTTGGGCTGGCGGGCGGTTTCCTTGAGCCGCTGGAATCGACCGCGATCTATCTCGTGCAGGCCGGGATCAACCGGCTGATGAGCCTGTTCCCCGATGCCGATTGCGACGAGGCGTTGCAGAACGTTTACAACGAGCAATCGCAGTTCGAATATGAGCGGATCAGGGATTTCCTGATCCTGCACTATCACGTCACGCAGCGCACCGATTCCGACTTCTGGAATT
>JBQCEK010000488.1:0-11572 GCA_051960335.1 Sphingomonas sp. | reverse complement strand
CAAAGCATTCTGCCCCTATTGCGTGCGGGCCAAGGCGCTGCTGAATTCGAAGGGTGTCGCATTCGAAGAATATGACATCACCCTCGGTGGGCCGCGTCGAGCCGAGATGATCCAGCGAGCCCAGGGACGAACCACGGTGCCGCAAATCTTCATCGATGGCGTGCCCGTGGGCGGATCGGACGATATCGCCGCGCTCGATCGCGCCGGCAAACTGGACACGCTGCTCGGCGCATGAAGATCGCGGTTCTTCAGATGACGAGCGGGATCGATCCCGCGGTCAATGCGGAGACGATATCTGCGGCCGTGGCCGAAGCTGCCGATGCTGGCGCGGTCATGCTTTTCACGCCGGAAATGTCGGGCGTGCTCGATCGCGATCGGGTTCGCGCGGCGGGAAGCATCGTGGCCGAGGCGCAAGACGTGACGCTCGCGGTCGCTCGCGAAGCGGCGCGATCCCATGGCCTGTGGATTCATCTCGGTTCGCTGGCGGTGCGCCGTGAGGATGGAAAACTCGCCAACCGCGGTTTCGTTATCGACGATCGCGGGGCGATCCGAGCGGCATATGACAAACTCCATCTGTTCGACGTCGACCTACCGAGCGGTGAAAGCTGGCGGGAGTCGGCCGCTTATACCGGCGGAGGCCGCGCGATCGTGGCGGAGACGCCGATCGGGCCGATCGGCCTGTCGATCTGTTACGATCTGCGCTTTCCGGACCTGTATCGCGCCCTGTCCGATGCCGGCGCGACGACGCTGTCGGTCCCGGCGGCATTTACCCGGCACACCGGCGCTGCGCATTGGCATCTGCTGCTCCGTGCCCGCGCGATCGAATCGGCGGCTTTCGTCATCGCCGCCGCGCAGACTGGCACGCATGAGGATGGCCGCGAGACCTATGGCCATTCGCTCGTGATCGATCCCTGGGGCGACGTGCTGCTCGACATGAAAGACGAAGCGGGGCTGGGCTTTGCCGAGATCGACCTGGCGCGGGTTGCCGAGGTTCGCAGCCGAATTCCCGTACTCGCGCACCGCAGGCAGATTCCCCCGGTCGAGCATCTACGATGATCGTCTTCGATCTCAAATGCGGCGGCGGCCATGTGTTCGAAGCATGGTTCGGATCGAGCGCGGCCTATGACCAGCAGCGCGGCGACGGTCTCCTGGCTTGCCCGTTGTGCGGCGACGCGACGATCGAAAAAGCGGTCATGGCGCCCAATGTCCCCGCGAAGGGAAATCGCAAGACGGCCAGCGACTCGGCGCCCAATGCCAACGCGATCAAGGCCGCGCTCGCTGCGCTGGCGAAGACGCAGAACGATGCGTTGGCTAATTCGACTTGGGTCGGCCGCAATTTCGCGAGTGAGGCGCGAGCGATGCACGAAGGCGACATCAGCCACGCGCCGATTCACGGCGAGGCAAGCCTAGCAGAAGCAAAGGCACTGATCGAAGACGGTGTTTCCGTCGCGCCGCTCCCCTTTCCGGTGACCCCGCCCAACGCACGCAATTGACCGCGAGGACGGCGTTATTTACCTACCGCCGCGCGCCCCCGTAGCTCAGCAGGACAGAGCGACGGTTTCCTAAACCGCAGGTCGGGAGTTCGAGTCTCTCCGGGGGCACCATTAACAAGGCGCCGGCCGCCGTCGATCAGGCGAATTTGCCGGCGACAAGCAGCCGGCCTGGTCCCAGCGTATCGAGCACTGCCGGCAGATCAGCTTCCGACACCGCAAAGCATCCTTCGCTTCGGCCGAGCATGCCGTGCTGCCGGATCATATCTTCGCTGACATACCAGGCGCCGTGGACGACGATCGCGCGTGCTTCCGCGTTACTGTTGGTTGCGTCGAGCCCTTGAATTCGCATCGAGTGGCCGTGCGAGCCGACATAATAATCCGCCGTGCGATAGGCGCCTTCGGAGGTGCAATTGGATCCAGACTGATTGGAAAAGCGCTGGAGAAATCCAGTGTGCTGCGGATCGGAGCCCCGGCCATGCGCGACCAGATACGACGTCACCTTCTGACGCTTCAGATCGACCAGATGCAACCGCGACGAACGCGAGGCCGGCGAAAAATCTGCCAAGCCGACAACATCGTCATGGGTTATCTGCCGTCGGTATTTGGCGAGCGAGTCCTGCGCGTGCGCGAACAAAGGTCCGATCGGGCCGCTTGCCACTGGCGCGAATGTTGCGGCCAGGGCGGGGCTACCGGCGAGCGCGCGCGGCATCATCAAGGCGCCGGCGCCAAGGACGGCGCGGGAGAAGAACGTGCGGCGATCGATATCTTTCATGCTTGCCATTTTTCCGAAATAGCATGAAATGTTCCCTAACCTCATTGAATCTGGTGGCATTCTGGCGTGCGCGGAGAACGGCCGGTCGCGCATGGTGAGCGAATCAGCGCTGGAATGCCTCACAGACATCTGCGGCGACGCCGGGCGCAAGGCGAATTTGGTGGCGATACATGACTGCCGCCGACAAGCGCGGTGAGGGAAAATTCGGCCGATTAGGGCTGTTGGGAAAGTGCTGCGGCTCAAGGCAGAGCCCATCGCGTGGGCGATAATTGCGTCCACCAAACCCGCAATCGACGCTCGATAGCGCATTGCCCGAATAGAATTGAAGCCCGGGCGCCGAAGAGAGGAGGTCGAGCGTCCGACCGGAGGCGGGGTCGAACAATCTCGCGGCGCGCCGTAGCGCTCCAATATTCCCATCAATCACGAAATTGTGATCGTAGCCACCAGCAATGGCCAGTTGTTCGTCATCGTCTTCCCAGCGCTCATCGATCCGGTGCGGCGCCAGAAAATCGAGAGGACTGCCCGCGGCATCGCGGATCTCGCCGGTCGGGATCAACGCTCGATCGATCGGCGTGAACCGGCGGCCATCGATCTGCAGCCAATGAGGGCCGATCGAACCGGCCGCGCTGCCGCCCAGATTGAAATAGGCATGATGAGTCAGGCTGACGATCGTGGGAGCATCGCTGCATGCCTCGAAATCGATGGATAGAATATCCTCGCCTCCATCGAATGCGTAGCGGACGCTGACGGTGAGTTCGCCGGGATAGCCTTGGTCGCCAGCGGCGCTAATCAGTTCGAGTTCGACCGAGCGCTCGTCCGCGCGCGCCACGCGCCAGTCGCGGCGATCAAAGCCGTGATGTCCACCGTGAAGATGATTGGCGCCTTCGTTGCAGGCCAGCTCGATCACCTTGCCATCGAGGGAAAAACGACCGGCGGCGATGCGATTGGCATAGCGGCCGACCACAGCACCAAGGAATGCGGAATCGCGCTGATAGCTTTCAGGATCGGGATAGCCGAGTACGATCGAATCGAGTGCCCCGCTTCGATCCGGCGTCTCGAATGATTGGAGCCGCGCGCCATAGGTCAGCACGCGCGCGCGCGCGCCGCCAGGCCCCGCGATCGTGATTGCGCCGATCGGCTTCAACGCTGGGGCAACCCGATGCCGACCGCTGGCGCCGCAAGGCCCGGCACCGCTACATCGAAGGCGAACAGGCCGCCAGCGAGAGGTTGTTCAGCAAGCGCTGCCGCGTCGAGTTGCTTGGCGGCGGTTGTCGCATAGGCGGTTTTGAGATCGCGACCGCCCAGCGCTATTTTGGTGACGTTCGCAACAGGGAATTCGACGTGATCGAGCAGCTCGCCTCTCGGCGAATAGCGGCGCGCGCCCCAGCCGCCATATAGACCGATCCACAAGCAGCCTTCGGCATCGACTGTCGGGCCGTCGGGGTGTCCTTCGCCCGCGGGGATTTCGATCAGCACGTCGGCGTCAGACAAGTCGCCGGAAGGGCCAACGTCGAACCGCCATATTTGCCGTGCCAGCGTGTCGACGTGATAGAGAATCGACCCGTCCGGACTCGCCGCCGGGCCGTTGGTGATGCAGCATTGCGGCCCTGCGGCAATCGCGACTCCGTTTTCGGCGAGGTGGTAGAGCTTGCCGGTTTCGGCCAATTCAGTATCATCCATCGTGCCGAACCACAGTCGCCCCGTGGCATCGACGCAACTGTCATTCAGGCGATTGTCGGGCAGGTCCGGCTCAGGATCGAACCAGGGCGTAAACGCTCCAGAATCAGGATCGAACGCGGCCAGCCCCGTTTTCAGTCCGGCGAGCCAGCGGCCGTGGCTGGTCGGTTGGACCCAGCCCACCTGATCGGGCGCCTCCCAATTGTCCTTGGCGCCCGTCTCCGGCACGAACCGATGGATGCGGTGGCGCTTGATATCGACAAACCACAATTCGCCTCGATCGGCGCGCCACAACGGGCCCTCGCCAAGCAACGCACCGAGCGCCCAAACGCAATCCACCCTAGGTTGCGGCATTCCGTTCTCCTCTTCCCGATCATCGGCATCATACGAGGAGCCGACGGCAGCGCAATCAGATCGATCAGACAAAATGATCGGCATGACGCGGCAGCAATCTTTCGCTAAGCGGCGCGCGCGATGACGGTGCACATCCTTCATATTCATTCGACCTTCGCGCACGGCGGCAAGGAAGCGCGCGCGGTGCGATTGATGAATGCATTCGGCAATGCGGCACGACATACGATCGTGTCGGCCATGCCGGACCAGCTCGGCGCGCGCGAGGCGATCGCGCCCGGCATCCGGTATGAAATCGCCCAGGATCCGCCTTCGCTGGTCGGCAGGCCCTCCGTCGCGCGCTATGATGCGCTGTCGCGGTACATGAGCCGCTTCGATCTCGTTCTGACCTACAATTGGGGTGCGATGGACGCGGTGATGGCGGGACGCACCTTCGGCAGGCGCGTACCACCAATCGTCCATCATGAAGACGGCTTCAACGCGGATGAAGCGGATGGGCTGAAGCCGCAGCGCAACATGTATCGTCGGGTGGCGCTGGCCGCCGTGCGCGCACTGATCGTCCCGTCCCAGACGCTCGAGGAAATTGCGCTGGAAACGTGGAAGCAGCCGCGAGGGCGCGTTCATCGGATTCCCAATGGCGTCCCGGTTGAGCGCTACGCGAAGCGGCCGAAAGCGGATGCGCTTCCGGGCTTCAAACGAGCCGAAGGCGACGTCGTGATCGGCACGCTCGCCGGGCTACGCGACGTCAAGAACCTGCCGATGCTCGTTCGCGCGGTAGCCGGCGTGCCGGTGAGCACCCGCCTGGTGATCGTCGGCGACGGGCCGGACCGCGAGCGCATCGAGGCGGCAGCGGCGGCGATGGATATGACGGACAGGCTGCACTTGCCAGGCTTCCTGCCTGATCCATATCGCTACATCGGCCTGTTCGATGTCTTTGCGCTATCATCGAAGAGCGAGCAGTTTCCGATCTCGGTCGTCGAAGCAATGGCGGCGGGATTGCCAGTTTCGTCACCGCATGTAGGGGATGTGTCCCGGATGCTGTCTATGGCGAATTATCCCTACATTGCGCCGAATGTGGACGAGGTCGAACTTCGCGACTCCCTTACGTTCTTCGCTCGCGATCCGGAGCGCAGGAAGTCGGTTGGCAAAGCCAACCAGGACCGCGCGCGCGCCGAATATGATGAAGCCGCGATGATCGCCCGATATGCTGCGCTTTATGGCGAAGCGATCGGAAAGCCTGGGGTTTTCGGCTGAGTCGGTATTTTCTCGCTTCGCAAGGCCGGTTCGCTATAGTCGCGCCGTCTGAATCAAGTGGAGAGATATGTGTTCAAGGGCCTGAAGCCGATCGTCTATAACGGCCGCGAAGTTTGGCCGCTGGTGGAAGGGGGCAAGGGCGTCGCGGCGACCAACCACGCCAGCGCCGGCGCGTGGGCAGCGGCCGGCGGCATCGGCACGGTTTCGGCGGTAAACGCCGACAGCTACGATCCCGAGGGCAAGATCATTCCCCAGGTCTACAACGCGCTCACGCGTCGCGAACGCCATGAAGAGCTGGTTCAGTACGCCATCGAGGGCGCCGTGCAGCAGGTTCGCCGCGCGTTCGACATCGCCGGCGGCAAGGGCGCGATCAATATCAATGTGTTGTGGGAGATGGGCGGCGCGCAGCGTGTGCTTCACGGCGTGCTAGAACGGACCCGCGGGCTGGTGGCGGGTGTGACCTGCGGCGCCGGCATGCCATACAAGTTGAGCGAGATCGCCGCGTCATACGAGGTCAATTACCTTCCGATCATCAGCTCGGCACGGGCGTTTCGCGCCCTTTGGAAGCGCGCCTATTCGAAAGCGTCCGAATGGCTCGCTGCGGTCGTTTATGAAGATCCCTGGCTCGCCGGTGGGCATAACGGCCTGTCAAACGCCGAAGACCCCCTCAAGCCGGAGGACCCTTATCCCCGCGTCAAGGCGCTTCGCGAAACCATGCGTGAGGGCGGCATTTCCGATGATGTGCCGATCGTCATGGCGGGCGGCGTCTGGTATTTGCGCGACTGGGACCATTGGATCGATAATCCAGAGCTCGGCGCGATCGCCTTCCAGTTCGGTACGCGGCCGTTGCTGACCCAGGAAAGCCCCATTCCGCAGGGTTGGAAGGATAAACTGACCGATATCGAGGAAGGCGAGGTGCTGCTGCATCGCTTCTCCCCGACCGGCTTTTATTCCAGCGCGGTGCGCAATCCGTTTCTTCGCTCGCTGGAGGCGCGATCGGATCGCCAGATTCCGTTCTCGACGCAGGAAGCCGGCGATCATACCTTCCAGCTCGACGTTGGCGTGAAGGGGAAAAATTTCTGGGTGACGCGCAACGATCTGCTGCGCGCCCGGGGTTGGTTTGGCGCCGGGTTCACCGATGCCCTGAAGACGCCGGACAATACGCTGGTTTTCGTCACGCCCGAAGAAAAGGCCACGATCCGCAAGGACCAGGCTGACTGCATGGGTTGCCTCAGCCAGTGCGCCTTCTCGTCATGGATGGATAGCGAAACCAATTCCACTGGCCGGCTGGCCGACCCAAGGTCGTTCTGCATCCAGAAGACGTTGCAGGATATCGCGCACGGCGGCCCGATCGACCAGAACCTGATGTTCGCTGGGCACGGCGCCTATCAGTTCAAGAAGGACCCGTTCTATTCGAATGGCTTCGTGCCGACCGTGAAGCAATTGGTGGACCGCATCCTTACCGGCGATTAATCGCCGACCGCGGTCCCGACCACGCCGCCTGCAACGCCGCCCACTGCCGCGCCTTTTTCCACGCTCTTGCCAGAAGCGGCGGCAACGGCCGCGCCACCAGCACCGCCGATGGCGGCTCCCTTCAGAGTCGCGCAGGCAGACATCGAAAATGCCGCAATGATCGCGACGCCAGCGAGAGTGAATTTGCGCACGCCGAAGCCTCCTTTTGTCATCGTGCCGTCAACCAACGGCGCGAAAGGAGAGTTCCGATTCGGCGAGTCCCGGAACTGCGGCATTCCCGCTGCGGTGTCGTCTCACCGTCGAGACCGATTGAAGGACGACGATCGATGGGTGAGGGCGACACGACGTTTTTGGGCGGATTGATCCGGGACCCTGTGATGGCTGTCGCATTGCTGCTTCTAACCGTTGTTGGCGCTGCGATCATGGTCTGGCGTCTGGCAATACTCTTGTCACGGCTAGTGACGCGTAGTCGCGATGCGGCGACCGGCGCTACATCAAACCCAGCCTTCAAGAACCTGATCGGGCGGGCGGTGACCGTCCGCCCAGATGCGAATATTGGCGATGACCTTTTCACCGGTGGCGGCACGGCCCTCGATCGTCGCTGAACCCATGTGCGGCAGCAAGACGACGTTGGAAAGCGCAAGAAGCCGCGGATCGACCGCCGGTTCATGCTCGTAGACATCCAGCCCGGCACCCGCGATCGCGCCGGATTCCAGCGCCGCGATGAGCGCTGATTCATCAACAATCTCGCCGCGCGAAGTGTTGATGAGATAGACGTGAGGCGCGAGTAGCGCGAGGCGGCGGGCATTGATCAAATGCTCGGTCTGCGGCGTATGCGGCGCGTTGATCGATACGATATCGACGATGCGCAGCATCTCGTCGAGATCGGCGTGCCAAGTCGCGCCGAGCTGCGCTTCCAGCGTGTCCGGCAATCGGTGGCGATTGTGATAGTGGATGGTCAGCCCGAACGCGCGAGCGCGCTGAGCGACAGCTTGTCCGATCCGTCCCATGCCAACGATGCCAAGCGCCTTGCCGCCGATCCGGTGCCCGAGCATCCCGCCAGGGCTCCATCCGTTCCATCGTCCCGATCGCATCAGCTTCTCGCCCTCGGCGAGACGCCGGGGCACCGACAGGATCAGCGCCATCGTCATGTCGGCGGTGTCCTCGGTCAACACGCCGGGGGTGTGCGTGACGATGATGTCTCGCGCGCGCGCCGCGGCCAGATCGATGTGGTCGACGCCAGCGCCGTAATTTGCGATCAGCTTGAGCCTCTCTCCGGCGCCGGCGATCAACTCTCGATCGATCCGATCGGTTACGGTCGGCACAAGCACGTCGCATTCCGCCATCGCAGCGGCAAGCGCCGTGCGATCCATCGGAACATCGGCACGATTGTTCGTCGTGTCGAAAAGCTGCTCGAGGCGATCCATCACCGCGTCGGTCAATTCGCGGGTGACGATCACCTTGGGGTTCGCGCGGCGTCGGCTCTCGGGCATGGCGTAAATGGTTGGCTGTTCGCTGGCCCGGCGTCAACGGTGGTTGAAGCGACATGGCCTAACGCGTTAGAGCTTGTAGCGTCGATTCAAGGGGATTCTGCGGACAATGCGATTTGGTTCCTGGTTTGCCTTCCTCGCCGGCGCGGTCGCGCTGGTGTTGCTCGCGACCGGCCACGCCTCCGCGCAGCGTCGACAGCCGCCTTATTATGCCTCGATCGCGCCCGATCATGCGCTCATGAGGACAGGGCCTGGGCGCAATTATCCCGGAGTCTGGATGTATCGACGCGCTCATTTGCCGGTCAAGGTGGTCGAAATCTATCGTGATTGGCGCAAGATCGAAGATCCGGACGGAACACAGGGCTGGATGCTCCGCACCTTGCTCGACAACAAGCGGACCGCGATCGTCACCGGAACCATCACTGAGATGCGTGAAACGCCGGAATTCGACGGCAGCATTTTGTGGCGTGCCGCGCCTGGCGTCGTCGGCCGGATAAGCAAATGTGCCGGCGGCTGGTGCTGGTTCGACGTCGGCGGCAAGGCAGGCTATGTCGAGGAGACGCATTTATGGGGCGTCGATCCCGGCGAGCAGCTCGATTGAGCTTGAGCCTTTGGTGCTGAGACCTTCGCGCTAACTCCAATGCGTCGCACAGCGTCGCGATCGAAATGCTATCATCACGCTCGCAACCAGGCGCCCCGCCTGGTGCGATCCTCGATGGCTTTGGCGGCTCGGAATGAAGAAACGTCGATATTGGGCGCGCCGGTCCAAGGCGTTTGCGGATCGCATGGTCGCGGCGGTGTTGTTGGTCGTATTGGCGCCCGTGATGTTGTCGACGGCATTGGCGATCTGGCTGGTTCTTGGCTCGCCGGTGCTGTTTCGCCAAAGGCGGCCAGGTTACCTGGGCAAGCCATTCACGATCCTGAAGTTTCGCACGATGGCTCATCTTCCCGCCGGGGCGGGAGAAGGGAGCGACCTTGATGCCGGGCGACTGAGTCGGTTCGGCAGGTTTCTGCGCGCGACCAGTCTCGATGAACTTCCCGAGCTTGTGAATGTCGTTCGCGGCGAAATGAGCCTCGTCGGCCCGCGCCCGCTTCTGATGGCCTATCTCAAGCGCTATTCGTCGGCGCAGGCGCGTCGCCATGAAGCCCAGCCCGGCATCACCGGGCTTGCGCAAATAAATGGACGAAACGCGCTGGGGTGGGAGCGCCGATTCAAATTCGACCTATGGTATGTCGATCACTGGTCCTTGTGGCTCGATTGCAAGATCTTGGCCATCACCGCACTGCAATTGATCAGCCCGCGAGGCATCAACGCGGAAGGGCATGCGACGATGCCCGAGTTCATGGGTAATGATACGGTTCGCAGCTTTCGCCCGCTGCCCCGTGCGCCGGTCCGCGAGGCAGTACGGGCGCCGCTCAAGATTGCTGCCCTGGGCGTTGGCATGGCGTTCAGCCTCGCCGCGTGCGTTGCTGTCGTTGATCCCTATGGGGTTACCGATGTCGCCAGCATTCCGGGCTTCAACGCGCAGAAGACCGAGCGAACCGATGGCGGCGGACGCGTGGCGAAATCGATCCAGCTATGGCTTCGTCAACCACAAACGCTGATCGTTGGCGGATCGCGGACGTGGACGGGCATCGATCCCGACGATCCGGTATTCGGCAGCGGATCGGTTTACAACGCTTCCGTGCCGGAGGCGACGATGGATGAAGTCGCCGCGATCAGCAACTTCGCGCTCGCGCATGCACGGCCCCGCCGGATTTTCGTGGGGCTCGAATTCTCCATGTTCCATCGCGATCGTGCAGACCGACGAGATTTCGAGAGTTCGGGATTTGATGGCGACCCGATGCCGGTGGTGCTTTTACGATCCCTAGTGGGGCCGCAGGCCGTTAAGGATAGTCTTCAGACGATCGAGCGTAACGCCGCTGGAGACCATAGCCTCGACAGCCCCGAAGGCTATCGCTGGTACCCTGGCGAAGCGAGCTATCGGCGGGCATTTCGGAGTGTTCTGACGACGTATCTGAATGATCCGCAAAGTGTCCGCGGTGCGCAATATGATCCGCGCCGTATTGTCGCGTTGCGCGAGATGCTCCAACAGGCTGCGATTGCCGGCGTGCCGGTTACCCTATTCACGGCACCGCTACATGCCCGCCAGCTAGAGACTATCCGCGCGCTGGGGCTCGCCGATATCCGCAACCACTGGTTGATCGATCTCACTGCGGCGGTGGCGGCGGTCAATGCCGATCCCCGCAGCCGAGCGCCCGTCCGGCTTTGGCATTTTACCGGTTACAACAGCGTCACCACCGAAGATATTCCGGACCCCGGAGATCCCGAGACGGTGATGAAATGGTATTGGACCGCCTCGACCTACAAGCCGGCGCTTGGCCATTTAATCGTGGCGAGGATGACCGGACGCGCCAAGGCTCCGATCGGCTTTGGCACACTTCTTACTCCCACTTCACTACCTGCCGTCCAACAAGCGGAGGAGGCGGGTCACCGCATTTACCTGGCACAGCATCCAGAGGAGATTCGCGACATTGCGAGCGCGCTTGCCGCTCATGGGACAGCCTGATCGGGAGGGCGTTCCCGCATGGCCGAGGGCCAAGCTTGAATGAACCATGCTCCCGTTGCCGCGTTTGACCGACATCAGATCGAGGAGCTGACCATGAAGAAGACGATCATCACAGCGCTAATGATGGGGCTCGCGGCGCCGGTTGCGCTGCCCACTGCCGCCACTGCACAGCATCATGGACACGACTATCGCTGGCAGGGCGATCGCGACGGCAAGTGGGATCCGGCCAACCACTATCACCGCGGCAACTATAAGGAGCGTCGTCTCAGCCGTAACGATCGCATTTATCGCGGACGCGACGGCCGGTATTATTGCAAGCGGAATGATGGCACGACGGGGCTCGTGATCGGCGGGGTTGCTGGCGGTCTGCTCGGAAACGCCATTGCCGGCGGCACGCTTGGCACGCTGGTTGGGGCCGGTGGTGGAGCGCTCCTGGGGCGGTCGATTGACCGCGGCAATGTCAAATGCCGTTGAGATGACACGGTACGGGCA
>JBQCEK010000487.1:0-14980 GCA_051960335.1 Sphingomonas sp. | reverse complement strand
GAATCCTCGCCTATCATCACGATATCGTCGCCGAACTCGCCCGGTCGATCGGCGTGGAGGCGATTATCGATCGTCACGGCGGCTGGCAGGAAATCGACCGGCCGGAAGATATCGATCGCTGGACCCACGCCGACACGCCGGAATCACTGTGAAGCGCAAGGTCGCGTTCCTGTTTCTCGGCGAGACGCTGCTGATCCCGCATCTCTATCCGATCGTCGAGGCGCTGGCAGCCGCGGCAGCCGATCTTCCGATCGACCTTTGGGTCTCTACATCGGTGCACGAAGCGCTGCTCGAGCGGTGGTTGCGCGAAGACGGCGCATCCAACGCGCGCATCCGCCGCGCGCCGGGATACCGCGCGCTTGCCGGGTTCGACGATGGCCACAATCCTCCGCTGCCGGCGAAGCTGCCGATGCTCGCCCGGCTGGTTCCCGCCCTCGCGCGGACGCCGGTAGTCGTCTCGGCGGAACAGACCAGCCTGTGGCTGCCGCGCCTGCTTCCGCTGCGCACCCGGTTCGTCAACACGCTGCACGGCGCGGGGTCGATGATGAACCGCCGCGATCCGCGCCGGCAAGCGGCGTGGCTCACGCTGGTCGCCGCCGAGCGGGAGCGACAGGCGCTCGCCGCGTATGGCGTCGATCCCGGGAAGATCGCCGTCACCGGCTATATCAAGGCAGGCTTCCATCACCGCACCGCGTCCGCTGCGCTGTTCAAGGACCAGCGCCCGATCGTGCTCTACAATGCGCATTGGCAGCAGCATCGATCGTCCTGGGGACGCTGGGGCCGCGATGTGGTGCGCCGACTGATCGAGACGGGCCGCTACAATCTGATCTTCGCGCCGCATCAGCGCCTGATCGAGAAAGCCCCTGAGGTTCGCGCCTTGTGCGACGAACTCGCCGGCCGGCCGGACGTCCACTGCGATATCGACAGTTTCGCCACCGTGGACGGCAGTTATACCGCCGCCGCCGACATCTACCTCGGCGACACGTCGAGCCAGGTTGTCGAATTCCTGATGCGCCCGCGCCCGTGCGTTTTCCTCGATGCGCAGGGCGTTAGCTGGGCGGGCGATCCCTCCTACGACATGTGGAAGGCCGGCGAGGTAGTCACCGATCTGGACGACTTGCTGCCCGCGCTGGCGCGCGCCGAGGCGCTCCACGCCGGTTTCGAAAAAGCGCAGAGGGCGTTTGCAGCCGACTCCCTGGGTGACGCCAGCGGTGCCGCGCCGCGCCGCGCCGCCGAGCAGGTGATGGACGCTCTGACGACCCACTGAGGACCCGGACTATCGCAATATATGCCCGATCGGCTATCGGGCTGCGGCATGACGGATACGGATACGAAACGGCCGGTGGTGATCCCGATCGGCGACAATGCAACCCCGATATGGGGGATGAGCGCGCGCGAACGCCTTCGCCGGATCGCCGCTCAGGCCAGGCTTGGTTTCGATCAGCCGGCAGGTAACGGGGCGATCCTCGCCAATCTCGCCTTCGCGTTCGATCCGGCATGGATTCCGTTTCTGCTGGCGCGCCCCGGCACGGTCGTCACGCGCGACGGACGGCCGGTGCTGGCGCACTGTGAGGACGCCGAGCAGCAGGATGCCGTCGCCTCAGCGATGCGTTCGGGAACGGCGATCGAGGGCGTAGGCGGACTGATCGTTCACCGGGCCGAGGCCGAAGAGGGCATTTTCAACGAAGCGCTTCGCAAGCGCCAGCGGCCGTTCGCTGAGCCTCTCGATCCCGCCACGGTGCGCCTGATCGAACGCGCGAGCTACGTCGGCGCCTATAAGGGCGTCACCGATCTGTTGACGAAATATCTGTGGCCCGAATGGGCATTCTGGCTCACACGCCTTGCCGCCCGGATCGGGGTGTCGCCCAATCAGGTCACCGCGATCGGCACGGCCCTGTGCATCGTCGCCACCATCGCCTTCTGGAACGGCTGGTTCTGGACCGGGCTGGCGACGGGGCTGGTGTTCATGGTGCTGGATACCGTGGACGGCAAGCTGGCGTGCTGCACGATCACATCGTCGGCGCTCGGCAATGCGTGGGATCACGGCGTTGACCTCGTCCATCCGCCGATCTGGTGGTGGGCCTGGGCAACCGGATGCGCGGCCTATGGCCGGCCGCTCAGCGATGCGACATTCTGGGGCGTGATCGGCGTGATGCTGTTCGGCTATGTCGCGCAGCGGCTGATCGAAGGCGCGTTCATCGTCCGCTTCGGCATGCACATCCACGTCTGGCAGCGGTTCGACAGCCGGTTTCGCCTGGTAACCGCGCGGCGCAATCCCAATATGGTGATCCTGTTCGCCGCGCTGCTGATCGGTCGGCCGGACTGGGGCATCGTCGCCGTGGCGGGTTGGACGCTGATTTCTCTTCTCGTTCATCTCGTTCGCCTCATTGCCGCCTTTTTGACGCGGCAGAGCGGGCACGCAGTCGAAAGCTGGCTGGCCTGATCCACCGCGCGTGGACTTGTCAAAAAGCCAAAAACTGCCACATCGGAAGGATGTGTCAGGTCGAGCCGGTGCCAGTCTTGTCTGCCCGACGTGACAAATCAGGCTACGGATGACCGCATTTTGAGCAACGGACCCCAAGCTTTCACCGCCGATTCCGGGGCGCTTTCGCATCCGCTGGTGCAGACCGATCTTTCGGTCGGGCGCGCGGCGGCGAAGCCGCGCGTCGGTTCGGCGGCGCATGGGTTCTGGCGCGATCCCGGCAAGATCGGGGTACTGAGCAATCCGCGCAGCCACCGCAATCGCTTGACCGGCGTGAAGGCGCCGCCGGCGGATGCCGCGCTGACGGTCGAGCAGCCGCGCAGCCCGGCCGAGCTTGCGAACGTGCTGGCCCGGTTCGCCGACGAAGGGATTGATCTGCTGATCATCGACGGTGGCGACGGCACCGTCCGCGATGTCATCACCGCGGCGGCCGGTCTGTTCACCGGCTGGATGCCGCGGCTCGCCGTGGTCCCCTCGGGAAAGACCAATGCGCTGGCCCTTGATCTGGGCATTCCGCGCGATTGGACGGTCGAGGACGCCATCGCCGCCGCTCGCGCCAGCCGCTTCGCCGAGCGCGCGCCGATCGAAATCCGCCGACGCGATGGAGAAGAGACGCCCCCCGTCCGCGGCTTCCTGTTCGGCGCCGGCGCGTTCGTTCGCGCAACCTCGCTCGCCCAGCGCACCCATCGGGCGGGCGCTTTCAACGGTCTTGCCGTGGGCTTGTCGCTCTCGCTCGCTCTGGCGCAGACCTTCTTTGGATCGGCCGGCAATTCCTGGCGCGTCGGTGAACGGATGCGAATCCGCAGCGACGATGGCCGCGAGGCGGATCGTCATTTCTACATTCTCGTCGGCTCGACGCTGGAAAATCTCCCGCTGGGGTTGAAGCCCTTCGGCGAGCCGAGGCCCGGCTTGAAGGTTCTCGCGGTGGACGCGCCGCCGAAGCGCATGGCGTTCCACGTGCCGGCGCTGCTTGCCGGATCCGAACGCGCCGGTTTGCGCAAGGCGGGTTATCACCGCGGCGACCCCAAGCGATTTGACGTGTCGCTGGCGAGCGGCTTCATCCTCGACGGCGAATTCTACCCCGGTGGCGATTTGACGGTTGCGGCCGGAGAGCCGCTGCTCTTTGCCGTGCCGTGACGACGCTTGACGCGTTCGTCGCCGCCGAGCTTGCGCGGCCGGCGCCGCCCGCCGCGATCGAGGCGGCAAAGATCATCGCCGAGCGGCTGGGCGGCCGCGCGGTGCTGTTTTATGGATCGGTGCTGCGCACGGGCGATCTCGACGGCGTCCTCGATTTCTATGTGCTCACGCATCGACCGCGGCATCGCGGCTTCGGCGCTTTCGTCGGCCGGTGGCTGTGGCCGGACGTCAGCTATCATGAAATCGATATCGGCGACCGCACCGTTCGCGCCAAGGTCGCGACCATGCCGCTCGACACCTTCGGCGCGGCGGCGGAAGGCCGGTTCCTCGACACGACGATCTGGGCGCGCTTCGTGCAGCCGGCGTCGCTGATCTGGGCGGGTGACACCGCGGCGGAAGCACCGGTAAGCGACGCCGTCGCCGCCGCGGCGATTACCGCGGCGCGCTTCGCCGCTGCACTCGGCCCGAAAGAAGGCGTGGCGAGCGATTTCTGGAAGGCGCTGTTCCGAAAGACCTATGCGACCGAGTTTCGCGTCGAGCGGCCGGGGCGCGAAGATCAGATCATCGACTTCGACCGTGCCCGTTTCGATGCGCTGTTGCCGCTGGCGTGGAAAGCGGCCGGGATATCTGTCGATCGGGATGGCGAAACGCTCCGCCCGGTGCTCCCATCCGACGAACGTCGCCGGCTGCTGTCGGCCTGGTCGAGGCGGGTACGCGCTGGCAAGCCGCTCAACCTGGCGCGGCTCACGAAGGCCGCCTTCACCTTTGACGGCGCAGCACGATATGCGTTGTGGAAGATCGAGCGCCACACCGGCCTTCATGTGCCGTTGACGCCGTGGCGCGAACGCCACCCGATTCTCGCCGCGCCCGGCGTGCTGTGGCGCGTCTGGCGGACGGCCGGCCAGCGGTGAGCTTCAACGCGCTGGTGCTCGCCGGATCGCGTGGCGGGATCGATCCCGTCGCCGCCTATGCGGGCGTTGCCGACAAGGCGATGATCGAAATCGGGGGCAAGACGATGCTGGCGCGGGTGATCGGCGCATTGCGCGAGGCAGGCGCCGCCCGGATCGCGGTTTCGGCATCGACTCCGGCCGTCGCCGCCGCGGCGCGCGCGTTGGGCGTCGAGACGATCGAGTCCGCCGCCGGGCCCAGCCGAAGCGCACGCGATGGATTGGAGCGCATGGGGGCGCCCCTGCTCCTGACGACCGCGGACCATGCGCTGTTGCAACCCGCGTGGATCAGCGCCTTCCTCGCCGATCTGCCGGGTAGCGCGGATGTCGCCGCGCTGCTCTCTCGCCGCGAGAACATCGAGGCGGCCGCGCCGGATACCCGCCGCACCTATCTGCGCTTTGCCGATGGCGACTGGTCGGGCTGCAACC
Organism: Sphingomonas sp.; assembly: GCA_051960335.1. GTDB lineage: Bacteria > Pseudomonadota > Alphaproteobacteria > Sphingomonadales > Sphingomonadaceae > Sphingomonas. The sequence goes on along the minus strand of JBQCEK010000487.1, from coordinate 9,985 downwards.
TGTTCTATTTCGCCACGCCCGGCGCTGCGCGCGCGATCGACCTTTGGCAGGCGGTGGAGGCTGATCGGAAGCGGCCTTGGCGCATCGTCCGGCGGCTCGGGCCGGGGATGCTGCTCGGCTATCTTGCGCGGCGGCTAACGCTCGCCCGGGCCGTGGCGCATCTCGGCGCGCAGGCGGGCGTGGCGGCGGCGATCGTCGAGAGCCGCGACGGCCGAGCGGCGATCGATGTCGACAAGCCGGCCGATCTCGATCTCGTCCGCCACATGATCGGCGATCGCGGCTAGGCCGTTCCGCCGCCCGACACCAATTGCCTTGGATCGATCCCGGCGCTGGCGAACGCGTTTTGCCAGCGCTCAGCCGCCCGACAATCGTAAATCAGATCGAGCGTTCCAGGCGTGCTGAACCAGCCGAAGCGAGTCATTTCCTCATCGAGCTGACCGGCGCCCCAGCCGGCGTAGCCGAGCGCGACGAGCCATCGCGTCGGGCCCCGTCCTTCAGCGATTGCCCGCAGCACATCGATCGTGCCGGATAGCGCCCACCGCCCCGCAACATCGATCGTATCCTGACCGCCCCAATCGCTGGAATGCAGCACGAATCCGCGTCGCGGCTCGACCGGGCCGCCGAAATGCACCGGCGCGTCGGGCGCATCCCCCGGATCGATGTCGAATTGCTTGAGCAGTTCGTGCAAGCCAAGCCCCGCGATCGTCGCGCCGATGCCGATGCCCAGCGCGCCATCGGCATCGTGCGCGCACACGGCGATCACCGCATGGTCGAACCGCGGATCGCCGATTCCCGGCATGGCGAGCAGGAATTGCCCGGTGAGATAGTCTGCGGAATCCATTCATTTGCTTTTAGCGGTCGCTTGCGGCCACGACCATGCTTGAAAAGCACCCGTTCAAGCCCAAGCTATCGCTCGACGATTCCCGCAAACAGGAGATTTCCGGACATGACCATCAGCGTTGGCGACCGCCTGCCGCAGACCACCTTCGTGAAGGCGACCGAAAATGGCCCCGAACAGGTCGATTCCGCGGAATTCTTCAAGGGCCGCAAGGTCGCGCTGTTCTCGGTGCCGGGTGCCTTCACCCCCACCTGCTCAGCCAAGCATCTGCCCGGTTTCATCGACAAGGCCGATGAGTTGAAGGCGAAGGGAATCGATGAAATCGCCTGCACCGCCGTCAACGACGCGTTCGTGATGGGTGCATGGAGCAAGGCCAATCAGGCCGACGCGGTGACGATGCTGGCGGACGGCAATGGCCAGTTCGCCGGCGCGATCGGGCTGGAGATGGATGGTTCCAAGTTCGGCATGGGCACGCGCGCCCAGCGCTATTCGATGCTGGTCAACGACGGCGTCGTCGAACAACTGAACGTCGAGGCTCCGGGCGAATTCAACGTGAGCTCGGCCGAACATCTGCTCGAACAGCTCTGACGCCCAAGGCGGCGCGCCGGTGACACTTGCCAGCGCGCCGCCGAGGAATTAGCGGCATGGGATGACAACCGCATCCGATATCGTCGCTGAACTGGATCAACTCTACGCCGCGTCCGTTTCGCGGCTCCAGGCCGCGTTGAACGCCTATCTGGTCGATGGCACCGCGCCCGATCCGAAAGCGCGCAAGGACGGGTCGTTCGCCTATCCCGAAATTCGGCTGACCTTCCGCGGCGGCGACGACAACCGTCCGACGCCGATGCGGTCTTATGGCCGGCTCGTCACGCCGGGCGAATATCGCATCAGCGTCACCAAGCCGGCGATGTTTGCCGATTACCTCACCGAGCAACTGACCCTCCTGATGGAGGATTATGACGTCGAGGTGGAAGCCGTCACCGGGCGGCAGGAAATTCCCTTTCCCTATGTCCTCGATCCCGGCCACGCGCTGAGCCTCGACGAAGTCTCCGCGACCGAGCTGGCGCGCCACTTTCCCGCAACCGAGCTCGCGCAGATCGGCGACGAGATCGCCGACGGGCTGTGGCAAGGTCCCGACACCAACCGGCCGCTTGCCCTGTTCGATGGCTTGCGCACCGATTTCTCGCTTGCGCGCCTGCGTCACTATACCGGCACGCCGCCCGAACATGTTCAGCGCTATGTGCTGTTCACCAATTACCACCGCTACGTCGATGAATTCGTCCGCTGGGCGTGCGCCCAGCTCGCCGAAGACGGCAGCCGCTACACCGCCCTGTCGGGCGCCGGCGGACTGATGATCAAGGCGGGAGACGATCCCGACCGCGTGGTGAGCGATTCGGCCTGGCGGCGGCATCAGATGCCCGCCTACCATCTGATCGCGCCTGACCGGACCGGGATTACGCTGGTCAATATCGGTGTCGGCCCGTCCAACGCGAAGACGATTTGCGACCATCTGGCGGTGCTTCGACCCGAGGCATGGCTGATGATCGGCCATTGCGGCGGCCTGCGCCCGAGCCAGCGGATCGGCGATTACGTGCTGGCGCACGCTTATCTGCGCGACGATCACGTGCTCGACGAGCTTCTGCCGCCGGAAATCCCGGTGCCGGCCATCGCCGAAGTTCAACTCGCCCTAGCGCGCGCTGCCGAGACGGTGTCTGGCCAATCGGGCGATCAGCTCAAGCGGCGGCTGCGCACCGGCACGATCGTCACCACCGACGATCGTAACTGGGAATTGCGCTTCTCGCGATCGGCGCTTCGCTTCTCGCTCAGCCGCGCCGTCGGCGTGGACATGGAATCGGCGACGATCGCGGCGCAGGGCTATCGCTTCCGCGTTCCGTACGGCACGCTGCTGTGCGTCTCGGACAAGCCGCTGCACGGCGAGTTGAAGCTGCCTGGCCAGGCCAATCGCTTCTACGAACGCGCGATCAACGAACATATGCGGATCGGCATCGAAACCTGCGAGGAATTGCGCCGCGAGGGGCCGAAGTTGCATAGCCGCAAACTGCGCGCGTTCGACGAGCCGCCATTTCGCTGATCGCCGCAACGCTGTTGCACGTCGCGCGTTGAGGGCCGGGAACGCTTCTTCACGAAAGGGACCGACTGATGGCTACGCCACCGCCTTCGCCCCCCTCTCCGCCGCAGGGAGACGCCACGCCAGACGGTGGCAATCCGGCCGGCGCCGTACCGCCGACCGTCGCGCCAAAGCCCGGTCGCCAGAGCGAATACACCAAGCCGGCCGGTAAAAAAGCCACGTCGGCAAAGGCGAAAGCGCCCAAGGCGAACGCCAAGGCGCCGGCCGAGCCCGCGCGTCTCGCGGCATCTGCCGCCCCCCGCAAGCCGGCCAAACCGCGCGCTGCTGCGCCGCGCCGGGCCGCGGCGCGCCCGCGACCGGCGGGGATCAGCGTCGCCACGGTCCCGACCATTCAACCGACCGACGTCTCGGCGACGGATCCCGCCACGCGGAGCGGCCGGCGCTGGTGGAAGGCAGTCGCAGGCGGGGTCGGCGCGTTGGCCGCGGGGGCAGCGCTGCTGTCACTCAAGGGAAGCAGCCGGCGCAAGGCGCATCAGGCCGACGGTACGGATTCCTCCAAATCCTTTGACGCGGGGATCGCGGACGAAGGAACGATCCCGGAAAAGCCGACAGATCGCTGATCGCCACTCAAGCGGCGAGGAAGGTCGCGATCGCGCGCCCCAGTTCAGGCTTGGTCACGGCGCTCATATGGTTTCCGGGCAGCTCGATGAATGCGCCGTTGGCCAATGTGGCGGCGAGCGCCGCACCCGATCCGTTATCATCGTCATCAATGCCGGTAGCGACCAGTGCAGGCTGCGTGATGGCGCGCAATTCCGCTTCGCTCGTATCGACGAAAGTGCCCAGAATATTGAGGAGAGCGGTAGGATCTCCCTTGGTCGTCTTCAGAAAGGCCTCGGTCAACCATTCAGCCGAGCCGCGCTCGAAACTGCCGAGACGCGTCAAGACCTTCCGAAAATAGCTTCCCCGCCCTTCGGTGTGCAGGATTCCGCTCAACCCCATGCCGGAAAGGACAACGCGACGAGGCGTGGCGCCATTGACGAGCATTCGGACGGTCGTTCGCCCGCCAAGCGAGTAGCCGCCAAGATCATAATCGGCGAGGCCGAGATGAGCGATCAGGGCCAGGCCGTCGCGCATCAATGCGTCAGGGGGATAGGCGGCCGGATCGTGCGGCTTGGCGCTGTCGCCATGACCGCGCAGATCGGGCATGATCACGCGGAAACCCGCCGCGGCGATCGCGGCCGCGTGGCCATATTTGATCCAGTTCACCTCGGCGTTCGAGAAATAGCCGTGAAACAGGACGAGCGGCCGTCCTTCCCCCATTTCGCGCCACGCCAGCTCCGTACCGTCGAAACTGGCGAAAAATTGCGGGTCAATCGGGGAGTTTGCCAACGGTCGCCATCCAGCGTTCAACGAGCGGTTTGTGCTCGTCGGTGCGATATCGGGGCAGATCGCGCGTGTCGAGCCACGCCTCGTGAATGCTTTCGGCGCCAAAATGATGATGCGGCTTGAACCGTGACGGATCGTCGAAGCTGCCAACCGTCAGGTCGATATTCTCGCTTCCTTCGTTGAAGGCGAACGTCAACGGCGTGCCGCAGGCCGAGCAAAAACCGCGCTTCGCAAACGGCGACGACGCATAGAGATCGGGCTCGCGCTGCCACGTCACGTCGGCCTTGTTCACGTTCTTGAACGCGATCGACACACCACCGGTGGCGCGCTGGCACATGCGGCAATGACACAGATAGGCCTCATCGTCATGCACCTCGACCGCGTAGCGAACGCGACCGCATTGACAGCCGCCGGTCATCGTCTCGGTCATGCCCGTATCTCCGTGATCGCTTTGACGAAATCGGCTGGCGGCGCGGCATCGAGCCACGTCGGCACGTCATCCGCAAGGGTCACCCAGGACTGCTTGTGACGGACATAGATATGCGCCACGCATTCGAGCTCTTCGGATCGATCGAGGGTGCCGGCACGAATGACGGCGACGCCAGGACGCCGCGTATTGGTGTTGTAGATGCGTGTATGACACTGACGGCAAAAGCGCTGTGTCGATACGCGATCGTCGGTCCGCAGCTCATAGGTTTCGATCGGACCGTCGATCGTCAGCGCCTCTTCGCGGACAAGGGCCTGCTGGCTGAACGCGCTACCCGACCAGCGCTGGCATTGGTGGCAGTGGCAGGCATAGGTTGGCGGCAGCGCGTCCAGGGCGAGTTCGTAGCGAACCATCCCACAGCGACATCTGCCAGTCACGCTCATCGTCGTCTCGCCAATCCTGCCCGTTCCATCCGCCACATCGCCATATCGATGCGATCCTGCCCGAAAAAGGGTTCTCCGCGAAAGATCAGCGTCGGCACACCCCAATGGCCCGATTCCTCGAGCACGGCCTGATTGGCCGCGATATCGCGGTCGAGCCCCGCGGGATCGGCATCAGCTTCACCGTCGAGTACGGAAAGATCAAGCCCGATGTGGGAGACCGCCGCGGATAGGTGATGATCGCTGTTCCAGCGTTCGATCCCGCTCCAGATCAACTGCGATACGGCATCGGCATAATCGAAACCGCGGCCTCGCCGTGCGGCGGCCTGGCAGGTGCGCACCAGCCGACGCATCAGCGGCTGGCTGGCGTCCCCCACCCCGTCGCGCCCCCTCTGATCCAGCGGGTCAGGCCGTGGAAGAACGAGCACGACGCCCATTCGATCAGCGATACGCCGGGAATCCAGATTGACGTAACGCAGGTGGTTCGGGTGGCGCCGCTCCGCCAAGCCGTCCTGCCGCATGGCCGGAGGATAAACGGGCCGGAGGTTGATCAGCAGATCATAGTCGCGCACGATCTGCCGCCAGCGCATGAGCGCGAGATGCGAGTAAGGGCTGCCGAACGACCAGAACAGATCGGCGCGCAACGTCATCGAGCGAACCCGTTGGATTTCCGGCGCATTCGCGAAGCTCCCCGTCGCAGCGGCGCTGACCGCCGTTACTGCGCGGGCGAACTAAGCCCCTCATGATACCCGGTGCAATCGCCACTGACGTCGATTACATCCAGATCGGCTCTATCAGGCGGCCTTCTTCAAATGCCGCCGCCCCAGCAACTCGGCGATCTGCACGGCATTGAGCGCCGCCCCTTTGCGCAGATTGTCGCTCACGCACCACAGCGACAGGCCGTTCTCGATCGTCGGGTCCTCGCGAACGCGGCTGATGAAGGTGGCATATTCGCCGACGCATTCGACCGGCGTGACGTAGCCGCCATCCTCACGCTTATCGACCAGCATCACGCCGGGCGCTTCGCGCAGGATATTCTGTGCTTCCTCGGCCGAGATTTCGTTCTCGAACTCGATATTCACCGCCTCGCTATGCCCGACGAACACGGGCACGCGAACGCAGGTGGCGCTGAGCTTGATCTTCGGATCGAGGATCTTCTTGGTCTCGACCACCATCTTCCATTCTTCCTTGGTGGAGCCATCCTCCAAAAAGCTGTCGATGTGCGGAATGACGTTGAAGGCGATCTGCTTGGTGAACTTGTGCGCCTCGGCACTGTCGCCGACGAAGATGTTGCGGCTTTGCTCGAACAGCTCGTCCATCCCGGCCTTGCCGGCGCCCGACACCGATTGGTAGGTCGCCACCACGACGCGCTTGATCTTCGCCGCATCGTGCAGCGGCTTCAGCGCGACGACCAGTTGCGCGGTCGAGCAGTTCGGGTTGGCGATGATGTTGCGGCGCGTATAGCCGTCGATTGCCTCCGGGTTCACCTCCGGCACGATGAGCGGCACATCCGGGTCCATCCGGTAAAGCGACGAATTGTCGATGACCGTGCAGCCGGCGGCGGCGAATTTGGGCGCATAGACCTTGGTCGCTTCCGATCCGATCGCGAACAGCGCGATATCCCACCCGGCGGGATCGAAATGCTCGATATTCTGGACCTTGAGCTTCTTGCCGGTCTCGCCGAAGTCGATCTCGTCCCCGGTCGAGCGAGATGAGGCGACCACCGCGATCTCGTCAGCCGGAAATTCGCGCTCGGCCAGGATGTTGAGCATTTCCCGCCCGACGTTACCGGTCGCGCCGGCGACTACCACCCGATACCCCATATCGATCAAATCCCGCTTGTCCTGAGCACGCCACCGATGGGCGCGCCCGCTACTTAGGATGTGCAGCGCAGATTGAAAGCAAGTTTTGCTTGGGGGAAGCCTTCAGGCGGCGACGGGATGACGGCGCGGCCCTGCCTGAGCAGCCGGGCGCCGCAGGGGCATCCATTTGACATAGGCGAGCGAGCGCCACAGCCATTCCATCGGCCCGTTGGTGAAATATCGCATCCAAAGATTGGCGATCACCACTTCGGCGGCGATCATCACCAGTGCGATCGCGGTCATCGCGGCCCAGCTGAACCGTCCCCACAGGTTGAAGCCAAACGGCGAGAACAGGATATACATGCCCACGAACTGCTGGAGGAAATAGAGCGAGAACGCCATGCGCCCGGTCGCCTTGAACGGCTGGAGGATCGCATTGCCGATCCGCGTTTGAACCGCGTAATTGATCAGCGCAACATGACCGAGCCCGATCGCCAGGCGAGCGAATTCATTCGTGAACCAGATCGTGCGCGGTTCCGGACCGAAGCGCAATTCTTCCGCCAGCCCCATGCCCCTCAACGTGAAGCCGATGCCATAGGCCGCGATCAGCATCACGCCGTAGAATCGTCGATCGCGCTCCCCCTGGATCACGCCCCACTTCCATAGGGCGATGCCGATCAGCATGGTGCAGAACGCCTCGATCACGCTCCAGTAGAGCCAGCCCTGGACGAGTCCGATCCAGGTCCGCCATTGATGCTCGAAATAGGGCAGCACGGCGCCGTCATGCGCCTGCTGCTCGGCAACGATCGCGTCGCGCGTCTCTTCGGGATGATAGATCTTCTCGATCTGCCCCTGCCAGTCGGTCAGCGCGCGACGACCGGCGCTCGACACGGCAAGACCCGCATCCTGGCGCGCCTCGGCGACGGAGACCTGCTCGATCAGCGTCGATCGCGCGACATATTCGCGCACGCCGTATTCGGGAATGCCGACCGCGACCATCACCGACCAGGCGAGCCCGATCGTGACCAGCGTCTTCGGCCCCAGCTTGCGGAACGGAAACAGGAACAACGCAGCGAGCGCGTAGATGTGAAGAATGTCCCCCGGCCACAGCAACACGATGACGTTGACCAGGCCGAAGCCCAGTAGCCACAGGTTGCGCCGATAATAGAGATCGGCGACCGCGACTGGCCCGTCCGGCTCCATCGCCTTCTTGGCGAGAACCATCATACCCGCGCCGAACAGGAACTGAAGCACGCAGCGCTGCGTGCCGGACCACAGCATATATTGCGCCGCCCAGGCGATTTCGTCTGCGTGGGTCCATCCGATCAGCCGTGGATCGTAACTGAATTTGGCGACCGAGGCGCCCATATAGGGCACGTTGATGAACAGGATGCCGAGGATCGCGAGCCCGCGCAGCATATCGAGCACGTCGATCCGCGCCTTGCCCCGAACGGGAGCCAGCGCCGCTGCATCGGTTTCGGCCATCGGTCCTGCCTTCGAATCCCCCGGCAATCGCCGGTACTCAAGGCACAGCCACCTATCGCCTTTGCCGCGAGAGTGCGTCAACGACGATGGTTAATCGCGAAATAATCCTTTGCGTGAACCGCGCGGAGCGCCGTTTCTCCTCTTGTGCTCACTTCGCGGGATCGACCGGCGGCAAACCAACGTCCCGATTCAGGAAATTCATCATGGTGAGATACACATGCTCGACGACGCCGGACATCGCATGGGTCTTGCCCGGATAAAGCATCATCGCGAAGGGCTGGTTGTCGGCCTGCATCTTCGCGATCAGCTTCGATGAATTGTCGAACACCACATTGTCGTCGGACAGGCCGTGGATCAGCAACAGCGGATCGACGATCTTGCGCGAATCCGCCAACGCGCCGGAAGCCTTATAGGCATCCGGGTCCTTGTTGGGATCGCCCATGTAGCGCTCGGTATAATGCGTGTCGTAAAGCGTCCAATCGGTGACCGGCGCAACCGCGACCCCGCCGGCGAACACCCCCGGCGCCTTTTCCAGCAGCTTCAGCGTCATGTAGCCGCCATAGGACCAGCCAAAGGTCGTGATCTTCGCGGGATCGACGAACGCCTGGCTCTTCAGGAAATCGACGCCCTTCAGCTGATCCGCCACCTCGACGGTGCCAAGCGCGTGGTAGATATGATCCTCGAACGCCTTGCCGCGGTTGGGCGAGCCGCGATTGTCGATCTCGAAATAGACATAGCCCTGGCCGACCACATATTGCGCAAGCGATGCGCCGCTCCATGTGTTGGTGACGGTCTGGCCGACATCGGGGCCGCCGTAGTGCTCCATGAACACTGGATATTTCCGGCCGGGAACGAGCTTCGGCGTGATCTCGCGGTAGTAAAGCGTGGTGCCGTCTTCGGCCTTGATCGTGCCGAAATGCGTGGGCCGCATGGCGGCGAGATAGGGTGCGTAGGGATGCCCGGCGACCACATCGTTCTGCTCCAGCCAGCGCAGCCGCTTGCCGGTCGAATCGGCAAGATAGACCTGCGGCGGATGCGCGGCGTTGGACCGGCTGACGATCGCGCGCGTCGCGTGATCGTCCATGCTCGCATTGTTCGACCAGCCATCCTCGGTGAGCTGCGTCAGCTTGCCGGGATGCGCGATATCCACCGAATAGAGCTGCTCCTCCAGCGGCGTGGTGCGATCACCGATGAAATAGAGCCGACCCTTGGCCTCATCGACGCCGACCAGCGCCTTCACGTCCCAATCGCCGCTCGTCAGCGCCGTCATGCTGCCGTGAGCGAAATGGTAGAGATGACCGTGGCCGGTCCGCTCCGACCACCAGATCAAGCTGCCGTCTTTCATCGCGTGGAACGCCGGCGGCAGATTGATCCAGCTCTTCGGACCCGATTTCTCGGTAATCAGCACACTGGAGGTCCCCGTCGCCGGATCGACCTTAAGCAGATCGAGCACGGTCTGGTCCCGCGATTCGCGCGCGACGTACAGCGTGTTGCCGTCTGCCGACCAATAGACACGGG
>JBQCEK010000486.1:0-2789 GCA_051960335.1 Sphingomonas sp. | reverse complement strand
TAGTCGCGCCCCTTGAACTATGGATCGGAGCCGGCATCTAGGCGGCGATGACCGATTTTCATTTCTATGAGCCCGCGAGCGGCCACGGCCTGCCACACGACCCCCTGAACGCGATCGTCGCGCCGCGGCCGATCGGCTGGATCTCCACCGTCAGCGCCACCGGCGCGCGCAACCTGGCGCCGTACAGCTTCTTCAATGTGATCAACTACACGCCGCCGCTGGTCGCCTTTTCGTCGATGGGCTGGAAGGATTCGGTCGCCAATGTGAAGGAGACCGGCGAATTCGTCTGGAACCTCGCCACGCGCGCGCAGGCGGCGGCGATGAACGCCACTTCGGCGACGGTGCGTGCGGACGTGGACGAGTTCACGCTGGCCGGCCTCGACGCGCTTCCCGCGTCGCTGGTCAAGCCAGATCGAGTCGCGGGCAGCCCGGTGCAGTTCGAGTGCCGACTGACTCAGCTCATCCAGCTGGAAACGAAGGAAGGCCGCACGCTCGATCAATGGCTGGTGATCGGGGAGGCGATCGGCATCCACATCGATCGCGCTTGCCTGGAGGGCGGCATCTATCAGACTGCGCGGCCGCATCCGATCACGCGCGGCGGCGGCCCGGCCGATTATTTCGAGATCACCGAAGACGCGATGTTCAAGATGCGCCGGCCGGATTGATCAGCCGTAGGCGCGCCAGAAGAACACGATCGTCGTCGCGATCGCCACGAACAGCGTCCAGCCGCGCACGGCCGAGGCTGGCAGGCGCCTGCCGACATGGGCGCCGGCCCAGCCGCCGACGATCGCGCCGGCGAGCATCGGCAGACAGGCGCGCCAATCGACCAGCCCGGTTGCGATGAACACGCAGGCGGCAGCGGCATTGCCGATCGCCAGCATCAACGTGCGCTGTGCGAACAGACCACGCGGTTCGATCCCGGCGAGCAAGCCATAAAGCGCCGTGGTCATCAGCCCCACGCCGCCACCGAAATAGCCGCCATAGACGCCGAGCACGCCCTGAACCGCGACCAGCACGCGCGGCCCGATCGTCACCCGTTCGTGCAGCCAGCCCGCCGCGCGCTTGCCGAACGCGAGGACCAGCGAGGCGAACAGCAGCAGCCAGGGAATGATGATGTCGAACGTGCTGGTCGGCGTCAGCACCAGCAAAACGCTGCCGACCAGGGCGGCGGCGAAGGTGATTGCGCCCAGCATCTTCGGCGAGACGCCACCGACGGGGCCGAGCTCATCGCGAAACGCCCAGGCGCTGGTCGCCGCCCCCGGCAGCAAGGCGACGTTCGAGGTGGCGTTGGCCGATGTCGAGGGAAGGCCGATCGCGATCAGCGCCGGCAGCGTCGCGAAGGTGCCGCCGCCGGCGAGCGCGTTCATCGCGCCGCCCAGCAGCCCGGCGCCGGCGGCGAGGGCATAGGCCGCCGGGCTCACCGATCCGTCACTTCAGCGAAATCGAGCGATGCTCAGCCAAGCGCGGCGAGCTTTTCTTCGGCGAGCCGATCGAGCTCGGCACGGCTCTTCTTCTCGCTGGCGGTCTTCAATTGGCCGCACGCGGCGTCGATGTCTCGCCCGCGCGGGGTGCGCACCGGCGCGGAAATTCCCGCTTCGAAGATGATGTTCGAAAACGATCGGATGCGATCGGGCGTCGAACATTCATAGGGCGCGCCCGGCCACGGGTTGAACGGGATCAGGTTCACCTTCGCGGGGAGGCGATAGTGGCGGATCAGCCGCACCAGCTCGTGCGCGTCGGCATCGCTGTCATTCTTGTCGCGGAGCATGACATATTCGAAGGTGATGCGCCGGGCATTGTTCGCGCCCGGATAATCCGCGCACGCCTGCAACAGCTCCTCGATGCCATATTTGCGGTTGATCGGTACGATCTCGTCGCGGATTTCCTTGGTGACGGCATGGAGCGACACCGCGAGGTTGACCCCGATCTCCTCCCCCGCGCGCGCCATCATCGGCACCACGCCGGAGGTGGACAGGGTGATCCGCCGCTTGGACAGTGCAAGGCCATCGCCGTCCATCACCACCTTGAGCGCATCGCGCACCGCATCGAAATTGTAGAGCGGCTCGCCCATGCCCATCATCACGATGTTGGTGAGCATCCGGCCCTCGGGCGTCGAGGGCCATTCGCCGAGCGCGTCGCGCGCGAGCATCACCTGGCCGACGATCTCCCCTGGGGTGAGGTTGCGCACCAGCCGCATCGTCCCGGTGTGACAGAAGCGGCAGTTCAGCGTGCAGCCGACCTGGCTCGACACGCACAGCGTTCCCCGATCGGCATCGGGGATGAACACCATCTCATAGTCCTGCGCGTCATCCGATCGCAGCAGCCATATGCGCGTGCCGTCTTCGGAGACTTGCGCCTCGATCACCTGCGGCCGGCCGACGACGAAGCGCGCTTCCAGCCAGGGATGCTGCGCCTTGGCGATATCGGTCATCGCCGAGAAATCGGTGACGCCGCGATTGTAGATCCAGTGCCACAGCTGCTTGCCGCGCAATTTGGCCTGTTTGGGCTCCATGCCCGCCTCGGCCAGCGCCGCGCGAATCTGATCCTTGGAAAGCCCCAGCAAATCGATCTTGCCATCGGCGCGCGGCGTAACCGCGCGCGGCACGGGCACGGGATCGATGTGCCCGGGGATGGGCATGGTCAGCGTTTCAACGGTCGGCATGCGCGCGCCTATAGGCCGAATCCTCGCCAAGTGCTAGGGTCAGGGCCCATCACTGGCAATGGTCGTGATCGCCTGGAGAGGCCCGCCGGCAAGGAGCGCAGCGCAGTCGCGTAGCCGAAGCTACGCG
>JBQCEK010000485.1:0-4588 GCA_051960335.1 Sphingomonas sp. | reverse complement strand
CGGCACGGCGACTGGCTGCAGATCGACGCCGACGGCAGTTGCACGATCGCAGGCCGCAGCGACGCGACGATCAACCGACACGGGCTGCGCATGGGCACAGCCGATATCTACGCCGCGGTCGAGAGCCTGCCCGAGGTTATCGACAGCCTCGTCATCGATCTCGAGGACGGCAACGGCGGCAGCGCGCTCATCATGTTCGTCGTCGCGGCCGAGGGACAGCCATTGGACGACGCGCTGCGGGCCGCCATGGCCGCCGCGATCCGCAATACATTGTCGCCGCGCTTCGTTCCCGATCGGTTCGTTGCGGCGCCGGCGATCCCGCGCACCCTGTCAGGCAAGAAGCAGGAAATTCCGATCAAGCGCCTGTTTCAGGGCTGGCCCGTCGCCAAGGTGATCAATCCCGACGGGATCGAAAATCCCGAGGTGGTGCCATGGTATTGCGCTCAGGCTGCGGTCTGGCTGCAGCAACCGGCCGAGGAAGCGAGCAGCTGATGGAAGAGGGCAAAGAGGCAGGAGTCGTCGGCGCGGGGCTGATGGGTGCGGAAATCGCGCTGGTGTTCGTGCTCGGTGGCTACGACGTTGTCCTCCACGACCGCGACGCGGCGGCGCTCGACCGCGGCGTCAAGCGGATCGAAACGGTGCTGCGGAAGGGCGTCGAGCGCGGCAACTACATGCGCGAACAGGCGGATGCAGCGATGGCGCGCCTTCGGACGACGACCGATCTTGTCGACTTCGGCGCGTGCGTGATCGTCACCGAAGCGGTGTTCGAAGCGGTCGAGGTGAAGACGGCGGTGCTCCAGGCGCTGGACGCGACATGCGCGGCCGAATGCGTGATCGCGTCCAACACCTCGACGATCCCGATCTCGACGCTCGCCGGGACGCTTCCCGAGGCGCGCCGGGCCCATTTCATCGGCACGCACTATTTCTCGCCGGTTTCGCGGATGCCGCTTGTCGAGGTGATCCCCGGATTCGATACCGACAAGCGCTTGGTCGCATCGACCATCAATCTCATGCGTGACATCGGCAAGACGCCGATCGTCATCAAGGACGTCGCCGGGTTTGCGGTCAACCGCATGCTGCACGCGATGATGATCGAGGCGGTGCGGCTGGTTGAGGAAGGCGTTGCAGGCCCTGAGGATCTCGATACGGCATGCCGCCTCGGGCTGGGCCATCCGATCGGGCCGTTCGCGCTGATGGACTTGGTTTCCGCCGATCTATGCCTGCAGGTGCAGTCGATCCTTCAAGAGGCTTATGGCGAGCGTTTCCGACCGCCGGCGCTGCTCAAGCAACGTGTCGCTGCCGGGCTCGGCGGCGGACGGGGACGGCGCGGCTGGCTGAGCGGAGCAAACTGAACGGCGTCACACGATCAGGCGATCGGCGCTGTCCTGTAACACCCGTGCGTCGCTCTGCCCGGAAAGATAATCGCTGAGCAGCGCCGCGACCGCCTTTGGCTGCTCAGGAAGGATAGCGTGGCTTGCGCGGCGCAGGCGGACCAGCGTGAGGCGGTCACCGATCGCGGCGGCGAGCGCGTCGGCATTGCCGGCGGGCGCGATCGGATCACCCTCAGCCTGCACCAGCAGCACCGGCGCACGCCCCGCCGTCCACCAGCGCGCGGCATCTGTCCGCTCGCTCGCGGCAAGTTGTTGATCGGCGACTGCTGGATGCCAGCCGCGCAACCACACCGCAGGATCGTTGCCAGGAAAGAAGAATGCCGTCTTCAAGTTCGCTAGCCGCTCACTATCCGCCTTGATCCCGTCCGCGACCGATCCCATCAGCGCGGCACGCACTGCTTCGCTCATCACCGTCCGCCCGCCGCCGGCGAGGAGCACGACGCGCCCGACGCGATCCGGCTCCAGCGCCGCCAGTGCTCGCACGACTCGATTGCCGAAGGCGTGACCGACGACATCAACCGGCCCGAGATCGAGTGCCGCTAGCACCGCAGCGTTATCGCGCGCGAGATCGAACAGATCATACGGCGGCGGCCCCGACGAGCCGCCTATGCCGCGCGGATCGGGCATGATGATGCGGCGGCCTTGTGCCGACAGCAGCTCGGCCACCACGTCGTAGTCGTCAACGCCGCGACCCATCGAGGGAATCAGCAGCGTAGGCTGCCCGCTGCCTACGGTCCGGACGCTGATCGTTACGCCATTGCCGGCATCGATCATCTGAACGTCCTGCGGCACCGGCGTCAGGACACCGCCGCAGAAGTACCGACATCTGCCAGCGGCAGCGCGCGTTCGGTACGATTGGCGTGGCGATCTTCGAGCAGCGTGATGATCTCGCGGTGGCGCTTGCGCGTCAGCCGGTAGCCGAACAGGAACAGCGGCGCGACGGCGACGAGGGCTGCGGGCAGCGGCCCCGAGATCAGGCCCAACCGGTGAATCACCTCGGCCGGGACGACATAGCCTGGCCCCCGTGCCGCGAGATCGGTGGGAAAACCGATCGTATCGAGCGCGACGCCGGCGATCAGGCCGCCGACGCCCGAAGCTGCCTTATACGAGAGGATCAGGCCGGAAAAGAACAGCCCCTCACGGCGCACGCCGAACAGCCATTCGTGCTCGTCGGCGGTATCGGCGAGCATCGACTGGAAGGCGACGCCGCAGACCATGATCGCGGTGCCGACGCACAGGCTGTTGGCGAACAGCACCACTGCCGCGGTGAACGGCGGCAGCGTGATCGGCGCGTAGAGCTGCACCAGTGGCGGCCAGATCTGGAACAGCGCGATGGCGAAATAGGCGATGATCGCAAGCGTGCGCTTTTCCATCCGCTTCAGTGCGAAGCTGCTGATCGGCACCCCGATCAACGGCCCCAGCGAAGCGGCCAGCAGGATCAGCTGGATGGCGAACGTATCGAGCTTCCAGAAATATCTGGTCGCATAAAGCGCCAGCGCCGCATAGGCCGAATAGGCAAGGAAATAGACCATCACCGTTCCGAAGAGCACCAGAAACGAGCGATTGCGCGACAGCTCGACCATCTCGCGCGCAAACCCGGCGACGAACGGCGTGCGTTCGACGGCGGGGGCGTGCAGCCGGGGAAGCGCGCGGCGAACTGCGACGATCGCAATCGCGCCACTGACCGCAATCACGGCTGCCGCGGTCCAGGCAAACGGTACGTAGGCGGCGCGCGACAAGAGCCCGCTCGGCCCCGCCATGAACACGCCGAGGCCGAGCACCACACAGGCCAGGACGCCGACATTTTGAAAGGTCAGGCGGAATGCGACGACGCTCGCCCGCTCGCGGTAATCGTCGGTGATCTCCGCGCCGACAGCGGTGAACGGCAGTATGAACGCGGATAGCGCCAGCCGCAGGACGATCAAACAGACCGTGACATAGAGGAACTGGGCGCTGCCGGTCAGCGACGCCGGCATCGAGAACAGCACCCCGAACGCAATTGCGAACGGGATGATGCTGACCACCATGAACGGCAGTCGTCGACCCCAGCGGGTCTTCAGCCGGTCGCTCGCCAGCCCGATTGCGGGATCGGCAACGGCATCGACCAGCGTCGCGATCAGTGTGGCGGAACCGGCGACGGTACCTGACATGCCGCACACCGCGGTGAGATAGAACAGCAGAAAGAAGCCGAAGCCTGCTCCGACCATGCCATTACTGATCTCGCCGATTCCATATTGCGCCTTGAGGGCAAATGACAGTGGCACGCTCCGCGCCGCGCTGGTTGTGTCTTGGGCACGCGCGGAGGGTGTGACGCTGTTCACAGCAACCCGCCCAGACGAGCCGCTGCCGCCGCACGGGCAGTGTCGCGCCGATTGCGCACCGTGCCTGTCATTCCATCTCCTGACATCATTTTTGCGGCGCTGTCTTACACCGAAACAATCTTGATTAGCCTTTTCCCGACGACCGAATGCCATGTCCCGTTTGACCGCAGGATTTGTCCCATATGACCACGCCGGTTCCCTTACGGCTTGGCTGGCGCTATCCTGTGCCCAACGGTGGCACAGGCGCTGGAGGTGGAGAGGCGATGAGTGTCATAGATGCCCGGACGGCGGCAATGCCGCCGGGGGCGGCGATACCGATGCTGCCGTCAATACCGCGTGGTCTGGACGGTGAAGCGGTCGCGGCGCTGATGGGCGGCGCGGTGCTAAAAGGCTGCGATCCCACTGAGCTGCTCGAAAGGGCCGGCATCGATCCTGCCATCTATGGCAATGTCGGCATGGCGATCGACGGCCGTTCCTATTTCCGTCTTGTCCAGCAAATCCAGATCGCCCTCGACGATGCCTTTATCGGCTTCTTCCACGAGGGCTGCCGGATGGCGCTCGAGACGGAGCGCACGCGATCCTACCTCCACTGCAGCACGATGGGCGAGGCGCTGCGCGTCAGCATCCGCTTCACCCAGGCCCTGTCCAGCGACATCGGGCCGCGGTTGGTCGAAGACGGCAACGACGGCGTGATGCACGTCTGCACCTATCATACGATCGCCGGGCTCGACCGCGACATTTTCGTGTGGTTCCGGTTTGTGTGGATTTACCACCTGTTCAGCTGGATGATCGGCCGTTCGCTAAACCTGCGCCGCATCTTCGTGCGCGGGGCGCGGCCAGTGCAGCCCAATGGGTTCGAGCGGTTTGCGCTCTTTC
>JBQCEK010000484.1:0-7026 GCA_051960335.1 Sphingomonas sp. | reverse complement strand
TACCGGTGTTGGTCGATCCGCGGTGCACGCCGCCCGACGTGTTTCCCGCGACCTCATCGGTCCAGGTCGCGCGCAGCAACACGCCGTCATCGGCGAGACCGCGAAGCGCGTGTCCGAGCGGTTCGAGCGCGGCGATGCTTGCCGTGCTCTGTTCGTGCGGGGGCTTGGTCGGCCGGTCAGGCGACGGCGTAGCGAGATCGGCGTCCCGCACGGCGGGCTGACGCTGCGCCTGGGCCGATGTGGCAGTGACGAACGCGGCGCCAGCCGCGAGATAGGTCGCGAGACGTGTTTTCAAGGTCCTCTCCCAGCCCTGTTTGTTCTCCGGGCAGGGTCGGAAGAGCTAAGCGAGACAAATAAGCTCGTAAAATATCAAATTCGACGGTTTCCATATTATCGACATATGATTGTTCGACGGCAACGCCAAAGGTCGCGTGATTATGGTCGAGCGGCAACGGCGTGATCGTGGCGGCGCCGGTCGGGGTCTCGATGTTCAGCGTCGGAATGCCGGTGCGGTAACGGATCGTTTCCGGACCCGTTTGCACTGGATAGAGGATCAAATCGGCGTGCGCCGGCACCGCCCCCCGTCAGAATGCCGACAAGCGCAATGCCGCTGATGAGTTTTGTAAGTCCCCCCGAACAGCCTAGTCCCCACCAGGCCCGTGCGACTTTGGCGTTGATTTCGTTGGAGTCAACACGAAGTGACGCGATGGTGAGCCGTCCATTTGACGATCTCCATGCGACGGGGCTTTTCCTGGAAATGTGGAACGATAGCGTTGGCGGGAAGCGACCACGCCGATGATGCACGTGTCCCCCTGTGGGCCAACCGCGCGAATCTACCGGCCCTGTTGGGCAGCCTCTTTCACTCGAGCGCGTGCCCGGCGAGGCGCAGCTGCCTGACGATGCCGTTGAACCCCGCCGTGCAGCCCTGGGCTCGCCCGATCGCATTGTCGGTTGCCGCTGCGTCCCAGAACATTTCGAGCGGCCAGCGCTCGCGGCAGTGCGGCAGCAGGCACCGGAGCGCGAGCCGGACCTCGATCGTGTTCACCTTGTCCTTGCCCGATCGCGCCATCGCGGCACGCAGGATGCGGATGGCGAGGTCGATGACGATGCGCTGATGCCGCGAGACCGGGTTCGACATCAGTGAAAATCATGGCTGCGGATGCGCACCAGTTCTTCGGGATCGGCGCCGCCGGCGAACGGCGGATGATAATGCGCCGCCGCCTTTGGCACCCAGCCCGGATCGCCGCGATCGGGCGACCCGGCATGCGTCGCGCCGTCGCCGCGGCCCGGCCGGTGCGGGAAATCCATCGCGCCGATCCCGCGGAGCATCGGGGTCAGGTCGTCGATGCGGTCGACGATGACATGGATGACCTCGCCCTCCTTCTGCAGTCGCCCTTTGAGGCCGACCATCGCCGACGCCATGACGACCCGGCGAAATTTCTCGAACCGGTCGGGCCAGATGATCCCCTGTGCGACCCCGCTCTCGTCCTCGATGGTGATGAACAGCACGCCCTTGGCGCTGCCCGGCTTCTGGCGCACGAGGATCACCCCGGCGACCTCGACATGGCGCCCGTCCTTGATCGACGGCAGGTCGCCGCATCGTCTGATGCCGCGACGGGCGAGATCGTCGCGCAGGAACGACACGGGGTGCGCGCGCAGCGACAGCTGCGTGGTGCGGTAATCCTCGACCACCTCGCGGCCGTCGCTCATCGGCCGCAGCGTCACCACCGGTTCCAGCCCCTCGGGGCTGAACCCGGCCTCGCGGGCATCGGCGGCAGCGAACAGCGGCAGTGGCGCTTCGCCGAGCCCTCGAACCTTCCATAGGCCCTGCCGGCGGTCCTGGCCCAGCGTCTGAAACGCATCGGCTTCGGCAAGCCGCTCGATCGCCGCGCGCGGCACCCCGGCGCGCCGCCAGACCTCCTCGACCGACGCATAGGGGATGTCACCGCGCGCCGAGGCGATCGCGGCGCCGTGTACATTGGCGAGCCCCCTCACCTGGCGGAACCCGAGCCGCACGGCGCGGCGGTCATTGCTGCCGCCTTCGAGCGTACAATCCCAGCGGCTGGCGTTGATGTCGACCGGCCGGACCTCGACGCCGTGCCGTTGCGCGTCCTGAACGATCTGCGCCGGCGCATAGAACCCCATCGGCTGCGCGTTGAGCAGCGCTGCACAGAACACGTCGGGATGATGATGCTTCATCCAGCACGAGGCATAGGCGATCTTGGCGAACGACGCGGCGTGGCTTTCGGGAAAGCCGTAGCTGCCGAACCCCTCGATCTGCTTGAAGGTGCGCTCGGCGAAATCCTGCGGATAGCCGCGCGCGACCATGCCGCCGACCAGCTTGTCGTAGAAATGCCCGACCCCGCCGGTCAGCTTGAAGGTCGACATCGCGCGGCGCAGCTGGTCGGCCTCGGCCGGCGTGAACCCGGCGCCGACGATTGCGACCTTCATCGCCTGTTCCTGGAACAGCGGCACGCCCAAGGTCTTCTCGAGCACCGCGCGCAATTCGGGCCGGGGATATTCGGGGCGCTCCTTGCCCTCGCGGCGTCTGAGATAGGGATGGACCATGTCGCCCTGGATCGGCCCGGGACGCACGATCGCCACCTCGATCACCAGGTCGTAGAATTGCCTGGGCTTCATCGGCTGCAGAATAGACATCTGCGCTCGGCTCTCGATCTGGAAGGTGCCGAGCGTATCGGCCTTCTGGATCATGGCATAGACCGCCGGATCGTCGTCCTGCAGATCGGACATGGTGACGCGAACGCCCTTGTCCTGTTCGAGCATATTGAACGCGCGGTTCATGCAGCCAAGCATGCCGAGGCCCAGCACATCGACCTTCATGAACTTCAGGGCGTCGATATCGTCCTTGTCCCATTCGATCACCTGACGATCGGCCATCGCCGCGGGCTCGATCGGCACGAGATCGTCGAGACGGTCATGGGTCAATACGAACCCGCCGGGGTGCTGCGAGAGATGCCGCGGCGTGCCGATCAGTCGGCTGGCGAGGTCGAGCGCAAGGCGCAGGCGGCGATCGCCGAGGTTGAGGTTGAGTTCCTTCGCCTGCTTCTCGCCGACCCCCTCGACCGACCAGCCCCAGACCAGCCCCGACAGCGACGCGGTCAGATCCTCGGGCAGCCCCAGTGCCTTGCCGACCTCGCGGATCGCGCCGCGCGCGCGGAACCGCGTGACGACCGCGGTCAGCGCCGACCGGTCACGGCCATAGGTCTCGTAAATCCACTGGATGATCTCCTCGCGCCGCTCATGCTCGAAATCGACGTCGATATCGGGCGGCTCGGGGCGCTCGCCCGAGACGAAGCGCTCGAACAGCAATTCGTGCCGGATCGGATCGATCGAGGTGATCCCGAGCACGAAGCAGACGCAGCTGTTCGCCGCCGAGCCGCGCCCCTGGCAGAGGATGCCGCGCCGCCGGGCCTCGGCGACGATCGCGTTCACGGTCAGGAAATAAGGCGCGTAATCGAGCTTGCCGATCAGCGCGAGCTCGTGCGCGATCTGGTCGGCATGCGCCTTGGGCACGCCGTCGGGAAACATGCGTCCGGCGGCGTCGTGCGTCAGCTGCTCGAGCGCTGCCTGCGCGCTCAGACCGTCGAGCACGCGTTCGTGCGGATATTGATAGCTCAGCTCGCCGAGATCGAAGCTGCAGGCGGCGGCGATGTCGGCGCTGGCCTCGATCGCATCGGGAAAGGCGGCGAAGCGGCGCTCCATCTCTTCGGGCGACTTGAGGTTGCGGTCGGCGTGGCGCTCGCGCCGGAAACCGAGCCGGTCGACCGTCGTGCCTTCGCGGATCGCGGTCAGCACGTCCTGCAGCAGCCGGGCGTCCGGGGCATGGTAGAGCACGTCGCCGGTCGCCACCGCGCGCACCCCGGCGGCGCGGGCCCGGGTCGCCAGATCGTGCAGCCGGACGATATCGTCGGGGCGACGGCGCAGCGTCAGCGCAAGATAGCCGCGCGGGCCGAACGCGGCGCGCAGGTCGGCGAGATCGGCAGCGAGGCTGTCGAGCGTGTCGGGCAGCAGGATCGCGATCAGCCCTTCGGCATGATCCGCGACATCGCGCCATGCGAGCTGGCATCGGCCCTTCCCGCCGCGCGTCTTGCCGAGCGTGAGCAGCCGCGTCAGCCGCGACCAGGCGGCGCGGTCGGTCGGGTAGAGCAGCAGCTCCCGGCCGTCATCGAGCGTGACGCGCGTGCCGGCGATGAGGCGCACTCCGGTCGCTTTCTGTCCCTGCCAGGCGCGGACGATGCCCGCGACCGTACCGAGATCGGCGATGCCCAGCGCCTTATGGCCCAGCATCGCCGCGGCGGCGAACAGTTCCTCGGGCGAGGAGGCGCCGCGCAAGAACGAGAAATGGCTGGTGACCTGGAGTTCGACATAGGTCATCCGAACGCCCCGTGCATCCACCAGCTGCGGTCACCCGTCTCGGCCGCGACGCCGTCGCCGCGCCGGAACACCCAGAAGCGCCGGCCCTCGCGATCCTCGACGCGGTAATAATCGCGCACCGCCCAGACCTCGCCATCGCGCACCCACCATTCGCCATGGATGCGCTCGGGCCCGTCGCCGGCGACGACGTCGTGCATCGCGCCGCGCCAGCCGAACCGGCGCGGCGGATGGTCGGGCAGCAGCGCGACGACGCCGAACAGCGGTTCGGGACGCGCCAGCAACCGCGCGGGACGCGTCCATGCCGGCCATCCGCTTGCGTGTGACAGCGGGGAGACCCGTTCGACCGCGCGTTCGGGCACGTCGCTTTCGACCAGGGCAGCCTTGAACACGCCGCGCTCGCCGATCCGCCCGGCGAGCCGATCGACCAGCCCCGCGACATCGGCGGCCGGTTCATCGCCGGCAAGCGCCGACGCCAGTGGCTGCGCACCGAGCGGCTCGGCATGGATTGCGGTCAGCCAGCCCGCCTCGATCCCCATCCCGGGGTCGATCCGCTCGAGCCTGAGCGTGAGCAGCCGGGCGAGATGCGCGGCGTCGCGGCTGGCCCGTGCGAGGCCGATCGTGATGCTTTGGTCGCTGCCGTCGACGCGTAGCAGGCCAAGCGTCACCCGCCGCGCGCCGAGTCCGCGGGCCCGAAGCCGGTCGGCGAGATCGCCGGCGAGGTCGTTCATCACCTGTGCGATCGCCTCGGGCGTGCCGATCGGCTCGAGGAGACGGCGCTGCGCGCTTGGCGGCTCGAACGGGACGACCCCTTCCACCGGCTCGGCGAGCCGCCCGGTCGCCTGGTCGAGCCGGTCGAGCGCGGCGCGACCGAGCCTGCGGGCCAGCGGCCCGCGCGGCATCGGCAGCAGGTCGGCGATCGTCTCGAGCCCGAACCGCCGCGCCGCGGCCAGCGCATTGTCGTCGAGCCGCAGCGCCGCGAGCGGCAGCGGCGCGATCGCGGCGACGGTATCGCCATCGGGAACAATCGTCGCCCCCTGCCCCGCATGGCGCGCCAGCGCGTGCGCGGCGCCGTAGGTGCCGGCGATCGCGACAGAAGCGGTGATCCCGATCTTGCGGAAAAAACCGAGCAGGCGGTGGCAGAAGTGCGCTTCGCCGCCGAACAGATGGCTCGTCCCGCTGAGGTCGAGCACCAGGCCGTCGGGCGAGACCACCGACGCCAGCGGTGTCCAGTGCCGCACCGCGTGCAGCGCGAACCGCATGAGCATGGCATGATCGCCATCGGGATCGGCGGGGCGGACGTCGAGGTCGGCGCACAGCGCACGCGCCTGGGTGATCGCCATCCCCGGCGCGAGGCCGAGCACGCGCGCATGCTCGTCCGCGGCATACACGACGTCGCGCTGCCCGCGACGGATCGACAGGACCAGCGGCGCGACCGCTTCGTGTGGCATTGATCGAGCTGACCCGGTGACGACCAGCCCGTCATCACCGCGCAACGTTCTGAACGGATGCTGCGCCGCCTCCGAGCGCCGCCCCAGCGCGCGATGCGGCGGCAGGCGATGCGCTGCGGTTGTTCCCTCTTGCGCCCAGCGCGCGCCCGGCCGCCAGTGCCCGCCGCGCGGCACAGAGCAGGCGCCGGGCTCGTCGTCGACCGGCGGTTCGAGCGCGCGCTCAGGCGGCCCGGGCGGGGCGTTCCGCCCCAGCCGCTCGATCGCCAGCTGCGGCAGGAACACCGAGGCGACCCTGCGCATCGCATCCCTCCAGGACAAGAGTGAACGGATGACCGCCGCGCTGGCGGACCAGTTCGACCGACCAGCGCGGCCGCCCGACCCCGGGCACGCCGAGCGGGGCCGAAGCCGCGCAGCCGATCCGCCAGCGCGTCGTCGCTGCCGACGGCTCGGCGAGCGGGCAGGCGTCTCGCTTGCGCCACCCGCGTAGCAGCAACGCCGGCAAGCGCGCGTCGGCGGCGGCGAGCTGCAGCCGTCGCGACGCCGTCATGTCGATGCGGCGCGCCTCGCCGATCACCGCGCCGAGCCCGCCATGGCTGAGCGCGTCCTCCATCACCGCGAGCAGCTCGCGATCGTCGCGCGCTTCGGCGAACAGCAGCCGGTCGGGATCGAGACCGGCCTGCTCGAGGCCGGGGGCATAGAGATCGAACCGGGTGACCGCCCACAGCACCGGGGCGGAGGTGCGGGCCGCGATCCCGGCGACGAACAATGTCGCGGCCGCCTGCTCGGCGAGCGCGGGCGCAGTCGCGGCGGTCTCGTGAAGGCCGCCGGATGCCAGCCCCCGATCGGCAAGGCGGCTGTCGATTGCTTCGACGCCGAACGGCAATATGCCGCCCGCGCGGCGCGGCGCGTCGAGCGCGGCGACCTGGCGGCGCAGATCGATAATCGAAGGCGAGAGGTTCGAAGACGGCATCGCGACTCAGGACTCAAATGTTCGTGTTATGTTCCATCGCGTAAGGCGAGTCGTCAAGCGCGGTGGCGCGATCGATCGGCGAGCGAGCGGAAGGTGATCGACCAGCGCGGCCGGTCGAGCGGGACGATGCTGTGCTCCCACTCGTGCCGCACCGCACCCGACAGCAGATAGGCGGCGCGCGGCACAAGCGGCATGGTGGCGCGCTCGAACCCC
>JBQCEK010000483.1:0-2167 GCA_051960335.1 Sphingomonas sp. | reverse complement strand
CGCTACGCCGCCGCCGAGGATCGCGACCCGCGCCGGCGCGACGCCGGGGACACCGCCGAGCAGCACGCCGCGGCCGCCCTGTTCCTTTTCGAGGTAATGCGCGCCGACCTGGATCGACATGCGGCCGGCGACTTCCGACATCGGCTTGAGCAGTGGCAGCGAGCGATCGTCGGCCGTCACCGTTTCATAGGCGATGCAGGTGGCGCCCGCCTTCATCAGCCCTTCGGCCTGGGGCTTGTCCGCCGCGAGATGGAGGTAGGTGAACAGCAGGTGGCGCGGCTCCAGCAAGGCGATCTCGCTTTGCTGCGGCTCCTTCACCTTCACGATCATGTCGCTTTCGGCGAACACCGTCTTGGCGTCGGGCACGATCCGGGCGCCGGCATCGACGTAATCCTGATCTTCGAAATCGATGCCCATGCCGGCCTTGGTCTCGACGATCACCTCATGCCCGGCGGCCACCAGTTCGGCGACGGACGGCGGCGTGAGGCCGACGCGGTATTCGTGGTTCTTGATTTCCTTCGGCACACCGACGCGCATGATCTTCTCTCCAGAAAAAAGGGTCGTCTCTGCGGCGATCTTAGCGGAGCGCGCGGCGCAAATCCTTGCAAAGTGTGCGTCGAAACGGCAGTTTGTTGCATGGACTCCGCATTGTTTTAGATCTACGCAAGAAAACCATGCAACTCGATCGAATCGACTCGGCCATTCTCCAGCGGCTCGGCGCCGATGGCCGGGCGTCCGTCAGCCAGATCGCGGGTGAGGTCGGCTTGTCGCAATCGGCCTGCACGCGGCGCATCCAGGCGCTCGAGGCGGCGGGGCTGATCGAAGGCTATGGCGCGCGGCTCGATCACAAGCGGCTGGGCTTCCACGTGACGGCTCTGGTCGACATCACGCTCGGCACGCAGATCGAGGAAGATCTCGCGCAGTTTGAGGCTGCCGTCGGTGAAGTTCCCGGCATCGTCGATTGCGCGCTGGTTTCCGGCGCGCAGGATTACCGGCTTAAGATAGTGTGCCGCGATCTGGACGATTATGAACGGCTCCACCGCGAACATCTTGGCCGGTTGCCCGGCGTCATCACGATTTCCAGCAGCTTCGTGCTTCGGGCGGTGCCGACGCGAAGCGAGGCCGATGCCCTCTTCGGCGCATCCAACTGAACGGTTCGCACGTTACATTGCGGCGCATCATGGCGCATGCTAGAGGCGCGGGCGATATGAGCAGGGGCGAAAACCGGGGTCCACAACTGGGCCAGACCCTCGGCATGCGGGCGCGAAGCATCCGCTGGTGACCGATACCATCCAATCCGCGGGCGAACCCGCTGCAGCCTCGCCGGTTGACGGCGCGCCATCCGGCCACGGCCATCCGGAGGGCTTCGTCAAGCTCGCCGTCGGCGCGATCGGCGTGGTGTTCGGCGATATCGGCACCAGCCCGCTCTATGCCTTTCGCGAAACATTCGCGGGTGAGCATACGCTGTCGCTCGACGTGCCGCACATCATGGGCGTCGTCAGCCTGATGTTCTGGTCGATGATGATCGTGGTGACGCTTAAATACGTCTCGATCATCATGCGCGCGGACAATAAGGGCGAGGGGGGCAGCCTGGCGCTGCTGGCGCTGGTTTCCGGAAAGACCGGCAACAAGCGGTGGACCGCGGGCATCGTGTTGCTCGGCGTATTCGCGACGGCGCTGTTCTACGGCGATTCGATGATTACGCCCGCGGTTTCGGTGCTCGGCGCGATCGAGGGCCTGTCGGTCGCCGCGCCCGCCTTCAGCGGCATGGTGATACCGCTCGCGGTGGTGATCCTGGTGTTCCTGTTCGCCATCCAGAAGGGCGGCACCAGCAAGGTCGGCCTGTTGTTCGGGCCGGTGATGATCTTCTATTTCGTCGTGATCGGCACGCTGGGGCTGATCTCGGTCGCCAAGACGCCGGGCATCCTGTGGGCGTTGTCGCCGACTTATGCCTTCGCGTTTTTCTCGTCGGGTCCGCTCCATGCCTTCCTCGCGCTCGGCTCGGTCGTGCTGTCGGTGACGGGCGCCGAGGCGCTCTACGCCGACATGGGGCATTTCGGCCGCAACCCGATCCGCATGTCGTGGTTGTCGGTCGTGCTGCCGTGCCTGATGTGCAACTATATGGGCCAGGCGGCGCTGCTCTATCGCGACGGGGCGGCGGCGCTTG
>JBQCEK010000482.1:0-5040 GCA_051960335.1 Sphingomonas sp. | reverse complement strand
CCGTCAAGGCGATCATGGTCGAAAACGGCCAGCCCGTGGAATTCGATCAACCGCTCGTCGTCGTCGAGTAACCCGCCATGCCGGAGATCAAGAAACTCCTGATCGCCAATCGCGGCGAGATCGCGCTGCGCATCCACCGCGCGTGCCATGAAATGGGGATCAAGACGGTCGCGGTGCATTCCACCGCGGATGCCGATGCGATGCACGTGCGGCTGGCGGACGAGGCGATCTGCATCGGCCCGCCCGCCGCGGGCGAAAGCTATCTGAACATTCCGAACATCATCTCGGCTGCCGAAATCTCGGGCGCGGATGCGATCCACCCCGGCTACGGCTTCCTGAGCGAAAACGCGCAGTTCGCCGAGATCGTCGAGGCGCACGATCTGATCTTCGTCGGGCCAAAGCCCGAGCATATCCGGATCATGGGCGACAAGGTGGAGGCGAAACGCACCGCCGGCGCGCTTGGCCTGCCGCTGGTGCCGGGATCGGCCGGGGCGATCACTGATCTGGCCGAAGCGAAGCGGATCGCGGCCGAGATCGGCTATCCGGTGCTGATCAAGGCGGCGTCCGGCGGTGGCGGGCGCGGCATGAAGGTGGTGCCCGAGGAAAGCCAGCTCGAAACGCTGATGCAACAGGCGGGCAGCGAAGCGAAAGCGGCGTTCGGCGACGACACCGTCTATATGGAGAAATATCTCGGCAACCCGCGCCACATCGAGTTTCAGGTATTCGGTGATGGCAATGGCGCCGCGATCCACCTGGGCGAGCGCGATTGCTCGCTGCAGCGCCGTCACCAGAAGGTGCTCGAGGAAGCGCCCTCGCCGATCCTGGGCGAAGAAGATCGCCAACGGATGGGCGGCATCGTCGCCAAGGCGATGGCCGACATGGGCTATCGCGGCGCCGGCACGATCGAGTTCCTGTGGGAAAACGGCGAGTTCTACTTTATCGAGATGAACACCCGCCTGCAGGTGGAACATCCGGTCACCGAAGCGATCACCGGGCTCGATCTCGTGCGCGAACAGATCCGTGTCGCCGAGGGTCACGGCCTGTCGGTCACGCAGGATCAGGTGCAGTTCCACGGCCACGCCATCGAATGCCGCATCAACGCCGAGGACCCGCGCACCTTCGCGCCATCGCCGGGCACGGTGACGCAATATCATGCGCCGGGCGGCATGCACGTGCGCGTCGATAGCGGGCTCTACACCGGCTACCGGGTGCCGCCCTATTACGACAGCATGATCGCCAAGCTGATCGTCTTTGGCACCACGCGCGAGCGCTGCCTGATGCGGCTCCGCCGGGCGCTGGAGGAGTTCGTGATCGAAGGCATGAAGACGACAATCCCGCTCCACCAGGCGCTGCTCGATGACGGCGAGTTCCAGGCCGGGGCCTATACGATCAAATGGCTGGAGGAATGGCTGGCGAAACAGGGCGCGTAGCCAGGCGCCCTGCGACCGAGGGCGGGGAGGCAGGCCGATGTTCATCGGACATTACAGCGCGTCGTTCGTTGCTGCGGCTCACCCCAGGGCACCGCGGCTCGGCACATTGTTCATCGCCGCCCAGCTCGTCGATATCGCCTTTTTCTGCTTCGTGCTGATCGGCGTCGAGCATATGCGGATGGTGCCGGGCATGACGGCGATGAATCCGATGGACCTCTACGACATGCCGCTGACCCACAGCCTGCTCGGCGCAAGCTGCTGGGCGCTGGCGTTTGGCGGCATCGTCTGGCTCGCCCTGCGCAGTCGCCTGGCGGGGACGATCGCGGCGCTCGTGGTGCTGTCGCATTGGGTGCTCGACCTGATCGTCCATCGCCCTGATTTGACGCTCGCCGGCGGACCGCCGCCGCTGGGGCTTGGGCTATGGAACCACCCCGCAATCGAAATGCCTCTCGAACTCTTGCTCGCCTTCGGTGCGCTTGCCTTCTTCGCGGCTAAAACCCGCCCCGTCAGCAATCAGGGCCGATGGTCGCTGGCCTTGCTGGCGCTCGCCCTCGCCGGTTTTCAGGCGATCAACTGGCTGATGCCGCAACCCGCGCGCGTCGTCGATCCCGTGCCCGCCTCGGCCCCGCTGCTTGCGCTTCTCGCCTATGCCGTCCTGACAGCGCTTGCCTGGTGGACCGCTACGACGCGTCGGCTATCGACATCATCACGCCCAGCCGCTTAAGGGTCGGCGCCAAGGGAGAAACGCATGTCCTTGATCGCCGATCTGAAATCGCTCGATCGTTCGCAGAAAAGCGCGATCTGGGCGAGCTACCTCGGCTGGACGCTCGATGCGTTCGATTTTTTCCTGATGGTGTTCATGCTGAAGGCGATCGCAGCGGAGTTCGGCAGCGACATCAAGACGGTGGGCTTTGCCGTTACCCTGACGCTTGCGGCGCGGCCGTTCGGGGCGTTGCTGTTCGGTTTCCTCGCCGACCGCTTTGGACGCAGGCCAGTGCTGATGATCGACATCGCGCTGTTCTCCGTCTTCGAGTTCGCCTCCGCCTTCGCGCCAAGTCTTGTCGTCTTGTTCGCCCTGCGCACGCTGTTCGGCTTCGCGATGGGCGGCGAATGGGGAATCGGCGCAAGCCTTGTGATGGAAAGCGTGCCGGCGAAGCTGCGTGGCCCGGTTTCAGGGCTGCTGCAAAGCGGCTATCCCACCGGCTATCTGGTCGCCAGTCTCGTCTTCTACCTGCTGTTCGACGCGATCGGCTGGCGCGGGATGTTCATGGTCGGCGTCGTGCCCGCTTTGCTCGTCATCCTGATCCGCATGCACGTTCGCGAAAGCCCGGCGTTCGAGGCGCGCAGGGACGGGCCGAAGGTCAACGCCATTGCCGAGCTGTTCCGTCACTGGAAGATCGCGCTCTACCTGATCGTGCTGATGACGGCGTTCAACTTCTTCAGCCACGGCACGCAGGATATCTATCCAACCTTTCTCCAGGTGCAGCACGGCTTTGACACGCATCTGACCGGCGTGCTGGCGATCGTGATGAACGTCGGCGCGATCGTCGGCGGGATCGGCTTCGGCATCTGGTCCGAACGGATCGGGCGCAAGCGAGCGATCATTGTCGCCAGTCTGCTCGCTCTGCCGATGATCCCCTTGTGGGCGTTCGCTGCCACGCCGCTGCTGCTCGGCGTCGGCGCGTTTTTGGTCCAGGTCGCAGTGCAAGGCGCATGGGGAATCGTGCCGGTGCATCTGAACGAACTATCGCCCGGCCTGGTGCGCGGCATGTTCCCCGGATTCGCCTATCAGGCGGGCAATCTGATCGCCTCGGTCAACCTGCCGGTGCAGGCCGGCATCGCCAAGGCGCATGGCGGCAATTACGGGCTGGCGCTGGCGATCGTGTGCGGCGCGATGGCGGTGATCATTGCGATCTGGACGGCGATCGGGCCGCAGCGGCAGGATGCGGATTTCACCGCCGAAGCGCTGGCCGAGGCTCGGTAATCGATCGAAGCGCGCGGTCCGCGCGCTGGGAAGGGAATGATGAAGGTCACGATCTGGCACAACCCGCGCTGCTCCAAATCGCGAGAAACGTTGGCGCTGATCGAGGCGACGCCCGGTGCAGCGGTAACCGTTGTACCCTATCTGGCCGAGCCGCCATCACGCGACGACCTCGCCCGGCTCTACCGTCGAGCAGGTATGACGCCGCGTGAGGGGCTGCGCTCGGGCGAAGCAATCGCGAAGGAGCTCGGCCTCGCCAACGCCACGGACGAGGCGATCCTCGATGCGATGGCGGCGCACCCGATCCTGATCGAACGGCCGCTCGTCGAAACCGAAAAAGGAGTGCGGCTGGGCCGGCCGCCGGAAAAGGTGCGCGAGATACTGTAGATCGATTCGTCCGGCGGAAGCGATCAGCCGCCAATCTCTGCCGTGATGTCCTGTTTCAGGCCGTAGAGATGCGTCGCGCGGCCGTCTCGGCAGACGACATCGGCGGCGATTCGAATCCAGCGCGAGGCACCGTCAGCTCGCACGATTCGCGCCTCGAAGGTAAAGCTGCCCCGCTGTGCGATCGCCTGGGCACGAAGCTGGTCGAGCATTGCGCGCGACTCCTCGGCGTACATCCGTACGATTGCGCCCCGATCGAGCGGCGCGCCGCGCGGCATGCCGAAGATGTCGTACACATCGGGCGACCAGCGCAGCGAATCGTCCGCCAGATCGCATTCCCAATGTCCAGGCAGCGACTGCGGCTCCACCGCGACGAAACGAGAGTGAGAGATCGGGCGCATCGTCGCAAATGATAGACCGCGCCGGTTAAGCGCACGTTATGAAGCGATGGATTGCGACCAGGGGTGACGGCGCCCGCACACGCGGCTAAGGGCGCATTCATGACCGAGATCACGCCAGAGATCGTCGCCCAGCACGGGTTGTCCGCCGAAGAATATGATCGCGTGCTTCACGCGCTGGGCCGCACGCCCAACCTGGTCGAATTGGGCATCTTCTCGGTGATGTGGTCGGAGCATTGCAGCTACAAATCGAGCCGCATCCATCTGAAAAAGCTGCCGACCACCGGCCCGCAGGTGATCTGCGGCCCCGGCGAGAATGCCGGCGTGGTGGATATCGGCGACGGGCAGGCGGCGATCTTCAAGATGGAGTCGCACAACCACCCGTCGTACATCGAGCCGTATCAGGGCGCGGCGACCGGCGTCGGCGGCATCCTGCGCGATGTTTTCACGATGGGGGCACGGCCGATCGCCAACATGAACGCGCTTCGCTTCGGATCGCCCGATCATCTCAAGATGCGCCACCTGATCGCCGGCGTCGTCCACGGCATCGGCGGCTACGGCAATTGCGTCGGCGTGCCGACCGTCGGCGGCGAAGTGAACTTCCACACCGCCTATGACGGCAACATTCTGGTCAACGCGATGACCGTCGGCGTCGCGCAGACCGACAAGATTTTTTATTCGGCAGCATCCGGCGTCGGCAATCCGATCGTCTATGTCGGCTCGAAGACCGGCCGGGACGGGATTCACGGGGCGACAATGGCCTCGGCCGAGTTCGACGAGGATTCGGAGGAAAAGCGCCCCACCGTCCAGGTCGGCGATCCGTTCACAGAGAAATTGCTGATCGAAG
>JBQCEK010000481.1:0-2416 GCA_051960335.1 Sphingomonas sp. | reverse complement strand
AAAAGCGGCATCGACGCCAGCCATGCCCCAGCAAGGGTAGCCATTCGCGGCAGCTTCGCTATCTAGCGCGTCATGCATTTCCTCGATCAGGCTAAGATTTTCGTGCGCTCCGGCGCGGGCGGCCCCGGCGCCGTGAGCTTTCGCCATGAAAAATTCATCGAATATGGCGGGCCTGACGGCGGCAATGGCGGCAAGGGCGGCGATATCATTTTCGAAGCGGTGCCCGGCCTCAACACGCTGATCGATTTCCGCTACACGCAGCATTTCCGTGCGCCGCGCGGCAAGGGCGGCGCGGGCAGCAATCGCACCGGCGCGGGCGGCGACGATCTCGTCATCAAGGTGCCCGTCGGCACCCAGGTGCTGTCCGAAGACAAGGAGCATGTGCTGCTCGATTTCACCAAGGCCGGCCAGCGCGAGATTTTCCTGCGCGGCGGCGATGGCGGGCGCGGCAACCTTTCGTACAAGACGTCCACCAACCGTGCGCCCCGCCAGCACGGCACCGGCTGGCCGTCCGAGGAGGCGTGGGTTTGGCTTCGGCTCAAGCTGCTCGCCGATGCCGGGCTGGTCGGCCTGCCCAATGCCGGCAAGTCGACCTTCATCAACGCCGTCACCAACGCGCAGGCCAAGGTCGGTGACTATGCCTTCACCACCACGCGCCCGCAGCTCGGCGTCGTGCGCCACAAGCACCGCGAATTCGTCATCGCCGACATCCCCGGATTGATCGAGGGCGCGGCCGAAGGCGCCGGGATCGGCGATCGCTTCCTCGGTCATATTGAGCGCTGCCGCGTGCTGCTTCACCTCGTCGACGCCAATGACGACGATGTCGCCACCAGCTACCGCATCGTCCGCGATGAACTGGCGGCCTATGGCGGCGGGCTCACCGACAAGCCGGTTGTCGTCGCGCTCAACAAGATCGACATGCTCGACGATGAATTGATCGAGGCATTGTCGGGCGAACTCGCCGAAGCGAGCGGCGGGCCGGTGGTGCCGATTTCCGCTGCGGGTGGCACCGGCGTCGATTGGGTGCTGGACAAGCTGGTCGATGCGATCGGCCCCGCGCCCGATGCCGTGCCGGCGGATGACGAAGGCGAGGATGCAATCGAATGGTCGCCGGTCTGATCGCGGCGGCGCAACGAACAGGAGCTTGTTTTGGCTGAGGAAGCGAACTGCTTCTCCCCTCCCGAATGCCGGCGATTGATCGTCAAGGTGGGATCGGCGTTGCTCGTCGATCCGGATGGCGAAGTGCATGCCGAATGGGTCGAAACGCTGGTCGCCGATATCGCCGGCCGCGCCCAGGCCGGGCAGCAGGTCGCGATCGTCAGCTCGGGCGCGATCGCGCTGGGGGCGCGGCGGCTGGGCTTGCCCGGCGGCGGCCGCAACAGTCTGGAGGATGCGCAGGCCTCCGCCGCGACCGGCCAGATCGCGCTGGCGCACATGTGGTCCGATCTGTTGTCAGCGCGTGGCATGACCGCCGCACAAGTACTTGTGACGCTTGATGATCTTGAAGACCGGCGACGCTATCTGAACGCTTCCGCCACGCTCGGTCGGCTGCTCGGGCTCGGCGTTGTGCCGATCATCAACGAAAACGATACGGTGGCGACCGAGCGGATCCGCTTCGGCGACAACGATCGGCTCGCCGCGCGGATCGGCCAGGCATCGGATGCCGACGGGGTGATCCTCTTGTCCGATATCGACGGCCTGTATGATTCGAACCCGCATTCGAATCCCGATGCCCGGCTGATCCCGGTGGTCGAGCGGATCGACGGCACGATCGAGGCGATGGCCGATGGCAAATCCTCCTCCGGCATGGGCTCGGGCGGGATGATTTCGAAGATCGAGGCGGCGCGGATCGCCACCACCGCGGGCATCGACCTTGCGATCATTTCCGGCCACGGCCCGCATGCGCTCGCCCGCTTTACCCACACCGGGCACGGCACGGTGTTCCTTGGCGAAGGCAGCCCCACCGCGCGCAAGGCATGGATCGCCGGCGGCTTGACATCGGGCGGCACGATCCGCGTCGACGATGGCGCCGCCAAGGCACTCAGGAACGGCAACAGCCTGCTCGCCGCCGGGGTGATCGGCGTCACCGGCAATTTCAATCGCGGCGACATCGTCGAGATCGTCGCCGCCGACGGCAAGCGATTGGCGCGCGGCCTGTGCGAATATGATTCGTCCGCCGCGCGGCTGATCGTCGGCAAACGCAGCGACGAGCTCGCCGAAATCCTCGGCCACTCGCCGCGATCGGCGCTGGTCCACCGCAACCACATGGCGCTGGTGTGACGGGATCCGCTTTTCCGCGCCACCCGGGCGAAGGCCGGGGCCCAGGTGGGGGACGATCATTGATAAGCGTCTCGCGCTGTTACCTCGGCCTGCCCGACCGGGCCGCGGCCAAACTGTAATGGCCGCCCTCGCCATC